>JAYUYB010000596.1:0-3359 GCA_043752655.1 Chloroflexota bacterium | reverse complement strand
GCGGCCAGCGGGTCGTGGACCGCGCCGCCTGCGAGGCCGATCCCGTCCAGCCGGTAGCCAACCAGGTCCGCACACATGCCTGGCGCAAGCTGACCGATGTCGTCGCGGCCAAGCACCGCCGCGCCGCCGCGCGTGGCCAGCCACAGCGCCTCACGCGCGCTCATCGCCGCCGGGTCGCCCTGGACGCGTTGGAGCAGCATGGCCTGGCGCGCCTCGCCGAGCATGTGCGAGCCGTCGTTCGAGGCCGAGCCGTCCACCCCAAGCCCCATTCGCCAGCCCGCCCGACGCATCGCCCCAATCGGCGCGATGCCTGAGGCCAAGCGCATGTTCGAGCACGGGCAGTGCGCCATCCCCGTGCGCGTCCCGCCCAGGCGCTCCAGCTCCTCGGCAGAGGGGTGAACCACGTGGGCGTGCCAGACGTCCGCGCCCACCCAGCCCAGATCCTCGATCAGCTCAACCGGGCGGCGCCCGAAGCGCTCCAGGCAGAAGCGCTCTTCGTCGAGCGTCTCGGCGAGGTGGGTGTGCGAGTGGACGCCGTAGCTGCGGGCGAGGGCGATGCTCTCACGCATCAGATCCAGCGACACGCTGAAGGGCGAGCAGGGCGCCAGCACTACGCGCAGCATCGCGCCGGGGCGCGGGTCGTGGTACTGCTCGATCAGGCGGCGCGAGTCGGCCAGGATGTGGGCCTCGTCCTCCACCACGTGATCCGGCGGCAGGCCGCCCTTGCTCTGGCCAAGCGACATGCTGCCGCGCGCGGCGTGGAAGCGGGCGCCAAGCTCCTGGGCCGCCCGGATCTGATCGTCGAGGCGCGCGCCGTTCGGCCAAAGGTAGGTGTGGTCGCTCGTGGTGGTGCAGCCCGAGAGCAGCAGCTCGGCCAGGGCCGTCTGCGTGGCCACATACACCGCCTCAGGCGTGATGTTCGCCCAGATCGGGTAGAGCGTGGTGAGCCAGCCGAACAGGTTTTGATCCTGCGCCATGCAGCGCGTCAGCGTCTGGCAGAAGTGGTGGTGCGTGTTGACCATGCCGGGCATGATCAGCATGCCCCGCGCGTCGATCACCTCGTCGGCCTCGGTGGGCAGCGCAGCGCTCGGCCCCACCTGCGTAATAAACCCATCCACGGCGTACAGCGCGCCGTCGGAAATCTCCGCCCCATCGTCGGCCATGGTCACCAGCAGATCCGCGTGTTTTACCAGCAGGGTACTCATCGTCGCTCCAGCATTCGCTTCACGCCCGTGCGGCCAGGATTGTAGCACGCAGAGGTTGCATCACCCCTACGGCCGCACCGTCGCAAAGCGCGCCGCGTAGTCGCTCATGCCCTCGGGCGCAACGACGGAGACGTGCGCCGACAGGTGGCGCAACAGCAGGCTTGCTGCCATCGTCGCCCTGGTGCCGCTCTCGCAGATCACCACGATCGGGCGGTCGGTCGGCACGTGGTCCAGGCGCTCGCGCAGCGCGCCATAGCTGATCAGCAGCGCGCCGGCGATCACGCCCCGGCCCCACTCGAACGGCTCGCGCACATCGAGCACCAGCGCCTGGCCGCGCTCCACCAGCCCGGCAAGGGCGGCAACATCCAGCTGCGCGAGTGTGGCGCCAGCAAGCCCGGCCTGCTCCAGCGTGGCGGGCAGCGCGGCAAGATACCCGCGCACCGGGTTGCGGCCCAGCGCGGCGAGGAGCGCTGCGGCCTCGGCGGCGACGGCGGCGTTCTCGCCGATCAGCACCAGGGGCTCGCCTGGAGCACAGACGGCGGCCACGCGCGACGTCTGCGCATCGCGGCTGTAGGGTGCCGTCAGGGCACCAACGCTATGGCAGGCCGCAAACGCGTCGCGGGAGCGCACGTCTAGCGGCAGCGCCCCGGCCCGGATCGCCTCGACGGCGGCGGCAGGGCTCAGTGCATGGTGGTCCATACCGATGGCGGCGAGGCCGTAGCCCTCCGGCAGCGGCAGGCGGCCTTGGTTGGTATGGCGGTGGCGCAGCACATCCGCCACAGCGACGCGCGGCGTCTCGCTTAGCCGCTCCGCAAAGCTGGCGCGGTCCGCAACTTGCAACGCCCAGTTGAAGCGGCGCTCGAAGCCGATCGTACTGGAGACCTTGCCGCTCATGGCTTTGCCGCCGCAGGCAGAGCCACCGAAGTGTGCAGGGTAGATCTCAACATCGTCGGGTAAGGCAAGCAGGCGCTCGAACAGACTGGTGTAAAGCGGGCCGGGGCCAGTGTCAGGCAAATCGACCAGATCGGCGCGGCCCACATCGCCCACAAACAGGCAGTCGCCAGTAAGCGCAAACCAGGGCCGTGCGGCGCGGGGCGTGTCGGCAACGAGGTAGGCGGTATGCTCAGGGGTGTGGCCCGGCGTGTGCAGCGCGGTGATCACAATGTTGCCAACCTGCACGCTTGCGCCATCATCGAGGGGCGTGTGGGCAAACTCGGCCTCGGCGCGGCGTGGCAGGTGCAGCTGCGCGCCGGTGAGCGCGGCCAAAGCCCGGCCCGTGGAGAGATAGTCGGCGTGCAGGTGCGTCTCCAGGATGGCGACGATGCGCAGGCCACGCTCGGCCGCAAACAGCGCGTACTGTTCGGCGGGCAGGCCTGGGTCCACTACCGCCGCGACACCGCCTGCGGCGCAGCCGATCAAATAGGAGGCGGCGGCGATCGGCTCGTTCAGGAGCTGGCGAAAGATCATCGGCGACCACCTTGCAAAACTGGCATGCGGATTGACAACACTGTCATCGCAACTTCCAGGCGCGTCAATTATACTACGCCCACTGCGGGAACGACCGCATATCGTAGCAATCTGTGTGGAGGTGAGCAGCATGGCAACCTTGAGGAGCGCTTCAACGGCGGAGCTTGCTGGCGTAAGCAGCGAGGCATGCGGCCCCGCCGCACTCGCAGATCTCGGCAAGGACCAGCGGCTACGCGTGCTTACAGAGACGCCGCTGAATGTCGAGACGCCACTCAGCCTGCTCGACACGCCAATCACCCCGGTTGAGCGCATCTTTATGCGCAACAACCACGAGCTCGTTCACACCGAGCAGGCCTGCTGGAGCCTCACGCTCGATGGCCTGGTGCGCCGCCCGCTCACCTTCAGCTTCGATGATCTGCTGGAGCTGCCCCGCAGCTGCTACGTGGCCGTGCTGGAGTGTAGCGGCAACGGTCGGACCGCCTTCGCCGAGGCCGGCACGCCCGCCGAGGGTCTGAGCTGGGGACAGGGCGCCGTGGCCTGCGCGGAGTGGATCGGCGCGCCGCTCGCACTGCTGCTACAGCGGGCCGGCGTGAAGGCTACCGCGCTCCAGGCCGAGTGTACAAGCGCTGGCCCCGAGCCATTCGTGCGCGGCGTAGAGCTGTCCAAGCTGCTCGACGATGCGATGCT
>JAYUYB010000595.1:0-8287 GCA_043752655.1 Chloroflexota bacterium | reverse complement strand
GATCGGCAACAGTGCTGGCCTGATCGTAGGCCGGGGAAAGCTGCACCAGGGCGTCGGGCCAGAGGCGTCCGGCAGCGAGGGCAGTATCGACAAAGGTGCGGATAGCGGGGTCGCGGATGGTGAGGAAGCTGCGCGTGTAGGCAGCGTACTGGTCAATGATCTGCTGGCGAAGCTGGAAGATGTCCACGCACACCCTCGCGCAGTCGTGAGACTGGTACCAAGCACGATAGGAGCGAAGATCGGGAAACCCATGCGGTGAGATAGCGAAAGTATAGCACGCGACCCGCCGCGATGGATGACACATCTGTGAAGATCTTACCACGGGAAGTCATGCACAAATGCGCCCTGGACAATCGCAGCGCTACGACGGTGCCTCGCGCGCGCATTTGTGCCCTGGCATATCCATACGCTACAGCCAGGACCGACGAAGAACCGCAACACGCGAAAGGTCACTGGCGATGCACACGCTCTCCCGCTCGCTCTCCCGCCCGCTCCTCCTTGCCGCTCTGCTCACCGCCCTCACCGCCTGTAGCGGAGCACCACCTGCGACAGCTCCCACAGCGAATCCGCCGGTCGCTGGGGCGACAGCGGAAGCTGTGGTCGCGGCTCCGACGGAAGCTCCCGCGCCGACCGAGACCCCTGCGGCCACCGCAACGCCCGCGCCCACGGCGACAACCGCTCCAACTGCCACACCCGAGCCGGCTGAGCCGGGCACAAGCCGAAGCGCCCCATCGCCGCTCGGCACAGAGCTGCGCTTTGAGAACTGGGCGCTGACCATCACGGGTGTCGCCCGTGCCGACGAGGCGGCCGAGGCAATCGCTGGCGCCAACCAGTTCAACGACCCGGCACCCGAAGGCTGGCAATATCTCCTGGCCTCGGTGAAGCTGACCAACATCTCGACGGAGCAGGATGCCAAGAGCGTGCTGTTTGGCACCGATTTGCGCGTGACTGGCGAACGCAACGTGTTATACAGCCGAGCGAGCGTGGTTGTGCCGCAACCGCTGGAGGGCGAGCTGTTTCCCGAGGGGACAGCCGAAGGCCAGATCGCGTTCCTCGTGCCCGCCGACGAGACCAAGCTCATGTTCTACGTGGCCGAGAGTCTGTCCTTCGACCGCGACGCGCGGCGCTTCGTCGCCATTGACGAAGCGGGCGCGATCAGCCCCGACCCCGCACTGGCTGGCGTGGCGGCGACTGATGCGGGCACAATGCGGGCGAGCCCGGCGCCACTGGGCACGCTGGTCGTGAGCGAGGAGTGGGAGATCACGGTGCTGGAGGTGCTGCGGGGCGCCGACGCGGCCCAACGCATTGTGGAGGCAAACCAGTTCAACGAACCGGCGCCGGAGGGGCAGGCGTATGTGGTCGCCAAGGTGCGCGCCCGCTACCTGGGGGGCGACGACCCGGACACCGCAGCGAACATCGACCAGAACGCCTTCAAGGTCACCGGCGCCGCCAACGTCATCTACGACCGCCCGAGCGTGGTCGCGCCTGTGCCGCAGCTGGACGCGTACCTCTTCCCAGGGGGCCAGATCGAAGGCTGGGTCGTTGTGCAGGCGCCTACAGACGAGGCCGGCCTGACCCTGGTCTATGCGCCGATCTTTGCGTTCGGCGACGACGACCTGCGGTTTCTCGGCCTGGAGTAGTCGCAAGTGACCGTTAGTCTCCCACTGCGGCAGTGGGAGACTAACGACCGGAACGCTATGCGCGACCGGCGACGGGACCAGCACGACCAGTATGCTAGCGCGTGCGTTGTGCTACAATCCCGGTATTGCTCACTGGTGGGTGGAAGGAGCTACGCACATGCAGACAATTCACGTCACTGAGGAGCTCTACCGCCGCCTCAGCGCGCAGGCAGTGCGCCTCCATCTGACGCCGGAGCAACTCCTCGAGCGGCTCGTATCCTCCGCGTCGATGGGCGATGATGAGGATACGCTCGTCGTGCCTGCTGCCGGCTCTGAAGAGGCACTGGCAGCGGTGCGCCGACTCAGCGGCCTCTTTGCCGACGTCGCGATTCCAAAGCTTGAGGCGGCCCTGGCCGACCCGATGATCGCCCTCGCGCACGCCGACCTTGACACCCACCCCCGATGAGCCGTCCCCTCACCGATATCCCCAACAGCGCCGTCGTGATGCTCGATGCTAATGTGTTGGTCTACGCGCTTACGCCGCAGGCGTCGCTGCACCGGGCCTGCCGCGAGCTGCTTGAGCGCGGGGCACGTGGGGATGTGACGCTCTGTACTAGCGTGTCCGTGACCGCCGATGTGCCCCACCGGGCGATGGTGCTCGAGGTGCTCGCCCAGGGGCAGGCGCAGCGCTCAGCAGAGGCTGTGGCCTTGCTTAAGCAGCGGCCTGACCTTGTGCAGCAGCTGACGCGCTACCGTACCATCCTCCGTGATCTGCGCCAGGCACGCGTGGATATCCTGCCTCTGACCTATCGCGATCTGCATGCCAGTCGTCTGAGCCGAGAGCAGCACGGCCTGATGGTCAACGATGCGCTGATCGTCGCCGTGATGCAGCGCGAGGGAATCACCTTCCTGGCGACGAACGACCCGGACTTCGCGCGCGTCCCCGGCCTCGCAGTGCGCATACCTACCCCCTAACACCGCGACAGTCTGGTCTCAATTGGCTCGCCCCACAGAAGCTACCACCGCGCTGCGGTGGTTTTTTGCATGCAGGAATTCACCCTCGACGAAGGGAACCTGCATGCACACCACGCGCGACGCACCACTGACCAGCACCGCCCTGTTCCACTGCCGCGCCGGCGGCTTTCCCTTACACCGCTGCACCTACGCCCTGCTCGACACTAACGGCAATGCTACCGCTGAGCTTGACCACGTTGTCATCATTCGCGTAACGGCGCGCAACGGCGAGCGCTTTCGCCTGCGTGATCCTGGCGATATCCGCCGCTTCCTCATCGCCGTAGGTCGGCTCTCGCCCGAAGAGGTGGAGCTGTGAGCGCCCGGCAGCGCGCGGGCGGCATCGCCCGGCAGGCGCAAATCCGCACGGTGCTGGGCGAGACCGGCTACCGGCGCTATCAGCAGGCCCTCGCCCGCGCCGGTGGCGTTGCTCGCCAGGCGCAGCTGCGCGCCGCCCTCGGCGAAGCCGACTACTGCGCGCACCAGCGCACCCTCTACCAGCGCGCGGTGCAGAAGCACGGCGCCGCGAAGATGCGCAACGTCCTTACCGCCGCCCACGAGCGGCGGCGCTGCTGGCGTATCGCAAACCCCACCCCCGCCGAGGCGCTGCTCCAGTGACTCGCGCTGGAGGCCGGGTTCACCCTGCACGCCGACCTTTCCGGCACGTTCGCGTGGACACGCACCCTGGCCGCGCCGCAGCACTGGTGCTTCGGGCCAACCGATGCGCTGATTGAGGGCCGCGTGCTGAGCTACGCCTGCGATCTGCTGCTGCCTGCGCACGCCCTCCCTATGTGCTAGAGTGAGCTTGGACAGATTGGCCCCGAGAAATTCGTTGCGTTGCGGGCGGTAGAAGGACTGACACATGCCCACCAAGAATCTCGCCTCACTCCCGGCCACGACGGAGCGCCCCTCGAGCGAGGTCACGCCGCGCAAGGGCACCTGGACGGCGGCCCAACGCCTTGCCATCCTCGCCGAGTATGAGTCCTACCCCAAGGGCGACCCCCGTCGCGGCGACCTGCTTCGTCGCCACGGGCTGTACAGCTCACATATTTCGAAGTGGCGTGAGCAGCGCGACCGTGGCAGCCTGTCCAGCCAAGTCCAGCCTACGGTCGGTCGTCCTGCCCAGCCGCGTGACTCGCAGCGCGACGAGCTGGCCCGCCTCCAGCGCGAGGTCGCCCGGCTTCAGCACGAGCTGCTCAAGGCCACCACCATCATTGACGTCCAAAAAAAAGTTGCGACGCTGCTTGGCTTGACGCTTGCGACCCCGCCGAACGAAGACGCCTAATGCTGGCCGGAGCTCAGGAGCTGGCCCCGACGGTCGGAGTGACAGCCGCATGTCTGGCCCTCGGTGTGCCCCGCAGCAGCTTCTACCAGGCCCAGCAGCCGGTGCCGTCGCCCGCTCCTGCCCCTCGGCCGCGCGCTCGGTCGCGCCAGGCCTTGACCCCCGCCGAGCAGGACGCCATGCGTGACCTACTCAACAGCGAGCGGTTTGTGGACCAAGCCCCACGTACCATCTATGCCACGCTGCTCGACGAGGGCCAACATCTGTGCTCCTGGCGCACGATGTATCGGCTGCTGGCCGAGGATGCCGCAACCCGCGAGCGGAGAAACCAGCGCCGACGCCCGCACTACAGCCCGCCCGAGCTCTTGGCGACGGGTCCCTGCCAGGTCTGGTCCTGGGATATTACCAAGCTACGCGGGCCGCAGCCAGGCATCTGGTACAACCTGTATGTGGTGCTGGATATCTTCTCGCGCAAAATTGTCGGTTGGCTGATTGACCGCCGCGAAGAAGCAGCCCTCGCCGAGGCCCTGATCGCGGAGAGCTATCTACGTGAAGGGGTGCAGCCACATCAACTCACCCTGCACGCGGACCGGGGCGCACCTATGACCTCCAAGACCGTGTCCGAGCTGCTGCGCGACCTGGGCGTGGCCCAGTCCCACAGCCGACCCACCATTTCGGACGATAACCCCTACTCAGAGGCGCAGTTTCGCACGATGAAGTACGGACCGACCTATTCTGAGCGCTTCGCGAGTCTCGATGCGGCCCGGGCCTGGATGCGCTGGTTTGCTGATTGGTACAACCAGGAGCACAAGCACAGCGGGATCGCCCTGCTGCCGCCGGCGGTCGTTCACAGCGGACGCGCGCCTGCGGTGATTGCCAAACGCCAGGCCACGCTCGATACCGCCTACGCGCTCCATCCTGAACGGTTCCCGCGTGGCCGACCGCTGGCGCCCCAGTTGCCGGTACAGGTGGGCATCAACCTGCCGCGCCCTACCCAGGCTGAATCCACGCCAGCCATATCAGGGACCCAGCCGGCGGCGCCCCCGGCCGCAAGGGTCTCAGCCGCGCAGCGGCCCCTTGCGGCCGGGGACGGCGTCGGCCAGGCTGGCCCAGAGGTGCTGGCCGTGGAGGTCAGCAACGCACCGCATTTCGCCTAGTTTCCTGTCCAAAGGCACTTGACACATACCGGGCGGAGTGTCAGCTCGAGCGTGTACATTGTGATGGTTGTCCGATGATACTCCTTGTATAATAGCGCTACGCCGTAACTTCTTCAATCAGTTGTCGCATTGCAGCAGTTCATGTCTCGGACGGACACACGTGCGTCGGTCCTCCACCATTGCTACAGTCGCGACCTGTTCCATCGGGGCGATGCTGGAACCAGCACGCAGAGTTTGACTGGTGGCGAGCGTCTCTCCTCACGGAGAGACGCCTTCCGCACCCACCTCAACTATCTTCTGCGAGTCACGCCTGCCGAGAGACAAGGTTACAGCAACCGGGTACAGGGTGGAGTCACAGCTATCCTATCGCCTCCGCGCGAAGGGGAAATAGTTTCTTTGCCACCTCCAAGCCGGAGCCGAGGCCTATCCCGGCAATGCATTGCGAAAGGCCGCACCTGCGAAAGCTACGGTTGTAAAGGGTTGTGTGGTTCTAACGCCAGTTGTTTGTGGATGGCCAGAGAGGCCAGCGTGGCATAATGCCCATTTCTACGTCTTGGCAAAGCTGGCTGTATGTGAAAGTCAGTTCGCAAGAGGGGGAGTCGAAGCAGAGGAAAGCGACGCCAGGAAACGCATCAGGCGACGAGCCGCGCGCCGAGGATGGACCAGCAGCGTAGCGCTGCGAATCGAGCACCTCAGCGGCGCGACGCGGCGATGTCATCAGCGATGTTCGGGGAGACCGGACCTTGCGCGGTGAAGTGCGCCCGCACCTCCTCAAGCGCCGCCAGCGCTTCCGCTACACGCATCTCACGCTTCACAGGAGCGAGGCCGACCACACGAGCCAGCTCACGGAGCAGGGCGTTTGCGAGGTGCAACTGCTCAGCCGGTGACAATCGGCGTGCCGCGCTCAGCAGATTGTCGAACGTTGATTCGGGCATTGCCCCTCCTCATTATCGCAGTGACCAGCCACTCGTCCACAGCCCGCTGCCCTCGTTTGTCTGACCTTTCGATAGTGCTGGCGTAGGTTTAGCATTTTCCGCTCTCACCCTTCCGCCGCTGTGGCCGTGGCGCTCAAGCGAGCTTGAAAGCTATAGAGCGTGGCTGGTAAGCGCAGGAGGTGAAGGATGCGTTGTTGGAGTGGAGTTAGGGCTTCGAGGACCTGGCCGAGCCGTTGGTCGCCCACCTGATGAATGCGCAGATGCAGATTGGTGAACATCCGCAACAAGCGTTCAGCCGTAGGTTGGGCGGTCGCCATCTTTGGGTTGCCCGGCACCAGTCCGGCAAGGGTGGCCTGTTCGGCGGCAAGGGTGCGCCGGGCCTGCCACTCGATCAGGCTCAGCACCTGCAAGGCGATCAGCAACAGCAGCATCAGGCCGCGAATGCGCTGCTCGATGTGCAGGAACAGCGGCAGGGCCGGGAGCCAGCCGCCTTTCCAGCGGTGATAGCCGTGCTCCACCGTCCACTCCTCCCGGTACAGCGCCATCGCGTTGACCAGCGACACATCGTCGACGGCGCTATTGGTCACGTAAATGCGCCAGCCAGCCAGGCGCTCGGCCTCAGCAATGGCGTCCTCGTTGCGCTGCACGCCCAGCTGCACCTGATACGTGGTCACCTCCTCGACGGGCGTTGTGGCACTCGGGCGGCCACGGCGCCCACTTCGCCGTGTCACGATGACCGTTTCCGCAACCGTGACCGTCAGCCACGCCGCGGCATCGTGGCGCTTCAGCAGCGCGTTTACCCGCTCCTGAACCGCGTCCGCCCGCTCGCCTTTTTTGACGCGGAACCGGGCCAACTCGCGCTCTGCACGCTGTATTCGTGCGGTGAGGGCCTGCTGCTGACGGCTCGCCCAGGCCATGCTCTGCACGACCAGCCAGCGTTCCTCCCACTGCACGGCCTCCCCCGTCGTGGTTTGTCCATCCAGAAGCCGAACAACCTCGAAGCCGAGGCCGACCTCGCGCGGTTTGGTGGGCTCATCCTGGGTCGGTGGCAGCACCACGCGGGCTGGTGTGACCGGCGGGGTCAGAACCCAGCCGCGCAACAGGGTGGGAACCTCGCCAGTCAGCGGCATCGGAACCAGGTAGCGGCCACCACCGCCGGCAATAGTGGCGCGCGTGCTCAGCGCGGCCGCCTTGCTGTCGGCCACCAGCAGGAAGTCGGCATGGCCCAGCAAGGTGACCAGTTCCTGCCAGGTCGGCACGTACAGCGGGTCATCTGCCGCATTGCCGGCGACGGTCGCGCTCAGCAGCGGCACCCCGCCGGGGTCCAGAGTGGCCAGGGTCTGCTTGAACTGGAGCAGATCAGGGCGATGGTCTTTGCTGTAGCCAAACTGGAGCAGTGCGCGCTCCGGCTGACCACCGTCAGTCGAAGCATGGGTCACAGTAAAGGAGGTGGTGTCGACGTGGGCGACCTTGGTCGGCAGGGCGTAGACGCGGATAACGTGGCGTCCGAGCGCCTGCTGAACCTCGGTGATCTGGCTGGTATCCTGGCCTAGCACCTCCAAGAGCCGCCCGAGTCGGTCATCGGTCACATCGGCGGGGGTGATCGTCCAGCCGGTCAGGGCACTGAGGGTGGCGTGATGGGCGGCGACCCAATCGGCCAGAACCGAGAGGCGATGGTCACGCTCGTGGAGCACAAACGTGAGGAAGAGCACCGCGAGTTGGCCGTAGCTCAACCCCTCCCATTCTCGGTGAGGTATCCAGTGGCTGTCAATGTGTGCGGGAACGGCCATATGCTGCAACCAGGTCACCAAAATCGGGATGGCATCGACCCGTTCGATCTGCGGGCTGGTCATCGGCTCCTCCTGGGCTCAGCGACTCGCGGTCGGTTATACCACAGGAGGCCGGTGCCGTCAGGAGGCCCTACGCGAAAAATCCCAAACCGCTCTCAACACTGTCGAAAGGTCAGGTTTGTAGCTGTCTGCGAACTTTGGCTGTCAAATTGGCTGTCAAACCAAAAAACAAAGCCTAGTGCCGCGATGACACTAGGCTTCCAGAGGTGGTGGGCCGGGTGGGGATCGAACCCACGACACTCTGATTAAAAGTCAGGTGCTCTACCGCTGAGCTACCAGCCCCACTAGGATTATAGCTGAGCCACCCCGCCGCGTCAAAGCGTATGCGCGGCACGGGTGCAGGCATGAGTTGTCAGTGACTTTGAACGACCTTCCTCCGATGCTGATACAGTGGAGGGTACCAGCACCCACTGAGCAATGGAGGAAGGCATGC
>JAYUYB010000594.1:0-3369 GCA_043752655.1 Chloroflexota bacterium | reverse complement strand
ACGGCTAGACTGGCAACCAGAATACGAGAACGTGCAGCCTTGACAACTGAGCCCGCCGGATGTATGGTATTACGTATTAGTAATACGTAATACTTAATATCTCCGGTCTGGAGTGATTGGGATCGTCCACTTTCGCCCCGTCTCCTGGTGTTCAGGGAATCGTTATGACAGGCACCCCCGGGCGAAAGCGGCGGCCAACCCAGTCCGATGTGGCGCGTCACGCCGGCGTCTCGCAGGCGGCCGTCTCGCAGGCGCTCAACAATAGCACTGCGATCACTATCCCGGCCGAGACGCGTCAGCGGATTATGGCCGCGATCACGGAGCTCGGCTATGTGCCAGACGAAATGGCGCGCAGCCTGCGCAGCCGGAAGAGCCGGACGATCGCCAGCATCATTCCCGATATCACCAACCCCTTTTATCCCGCCTTCACCCGCGGCATTCAGGATGTCGCCGAGCATAACGGCTATGCTCTGCTGATCTACAACACCGATGGCATGGCCGAGAAGGAGCAGAAGTGCCTGCGCCTGGCGCAGCAAGGCCGTGTCGATGGCATCATTGGTGTCTTTTTCCACGTCAGGGCCGTCGACCTGCGACTGCTCTTGGAACGCGATATTGCGGTTGTCCGGCTCGAGGTGGCACCACAGGAAGCTGGTGAGCTCACCCTGGACAGCATCTATGTGAATAATACGAACGCTGCGCGGGCTGCGGTCACGTATCTGATCGAGCGTGGGCATACGCGAATCGGCATGCTGAGCGGGCGGCTGGGGCCGCATAATGCGCGGGCGACTGGCTATAGACAGGCGCTCGCCGAGCATCAGATCCCGTACGAGAGCGACCTGATCCGGGTGACTGATTTTACCGAGACCGGCGGCCAGGCGGGCATGCGCGCGCTGCTTGGCTGCTCAGCGCCGCCCACTGCTGTCTTCGCCGCCAATGATCTGATGGCGATAGGCGCCCTGGTGACGATCCGCGAGGCGGGCCTGCGGGTGCCGCAGGATATTGCCATGATCGGGTTCGATAATATTCCTGCCGCGCGGATGGTCTACCCCACATTGACCACCGTGACGCAGTTTCAGGAGCAGCTCGGGCGACGGGCCGCAGAGATGCTCTTCGAGCGGCTCAACAACACCGCTCCCGAGGGCGGGCGCAGCGTCGAGATGCCGTATGAGATTATCACGCGCGAATCCGCCTGATTACACTGCTCTAGGGGCTAGCGAGAAAGCGCGCTGCGCAACAGCGGTGTTTTTCGCGCTAGCGCACGAAGCTGTACATAGAGCCACAGTATCGATGCTGCTACTCAGTTACTCGTAGAGGAGGCTGCGAAACATGAAGCTGAAACGCCGACTGACCGCCCTGCTGATCTTCCTGGCCCTGATCAGCGCCTGCGGCACTGCCGCCACAAACTCCGGTTCGCCAGCTCAGCCGGCCGCCGCGCCCGCCACAGGGGAGCAGGTAACCCTATCGCTCTGGATCTTCGAGGGTGAAGAAGCCTTCCTGCCCATGCTCCAGGAGGCCTTCCAGGCGAAGTACCCCAATGTTACCCTGGAGATCACCCAGATTCCCGAGGATCAGTACGTCACCAAGATCGACACGGCCCTGGCAGCCAATGACCCACCAGATATCGGGTTTGTCTATGGCGGACAGCAGCGCTGGCTCAAGGCCGGCAAGTTCCTGCCGCTCGACGATATGCTCAGCGCGCAGAACATCAAAGTCAGCGACTATAACGCCAACGCGATGTCGCTCTACTGCGACTATGGCGGCAAGACCTACTGCATCGGCTCCTATACAGGCGCGGTGCTGCTGTTCTACAACAAAGATATGTTCGACGCCGTCGGCCTGCCCTACCCCTCGGCAACCGAGCCGATGACGGTCGACCAGTACGCCGAGCTGATCCGGAAGCTCGTCAAGCCGAGCGACGATATCGTGGCGATCCCGCTGCTCGAGGCCCAGAACATCCGCTACGGTGCGGCCCCGCCGCCGGTCGAGCAGGCAGGCGACAAGCCGTTCATTATTACCTGGACCGACGCCTTCGGCGTGTTCAGCCAGAGCAAGCACCCCCAGGAGGCCAAGGACTTCCTGGCCTTCCTAGCAACCGAGGGCAATAAGCTGCGGCTGGAGGCGACCGATGTGGTGCCGCTCAACACGTCGCTGGCCACGCAGCTCAATTGGGGCGGGAAGAATGATGGCCGCAAGGAGGTCTTGCAGGCGCTCGGCACGGCTCGGCCGACGGTCTTCGTGCCTGGCTTCTACGAGATCACCGGGCCGATCGGCGACGCCTTCAACCTGATGGTCGAGGGCCAGAGCTCGGCACCCGATGCGATGAATGAGGCAGCGCTACAGGTGCAGGACGGCCTGGATAAGGCCTGGACAACCTGGGATCAGATCAAGTAGCAGTGCGCAGTTCCAGATCACAGGCGCCGCGAGATGGCCGGCCTGACAGCGGCCCTGCTCGCGTCGCCTGCGGAAAGGGATCGCTATGACGAGTATCTCGACAACTGAGCCCCCGTTGAAGCCGCGTCGGCCACGGGGCAGGATGGCGCGCGAGGAGGAGCGGGCGGCCTACCTGTTCCTGTTGCCCTGGCTGATCGGCCTGGTCGTCTTCCTGATCGGCCCGATCATCGCCTCGGTCATCATCAGTATGACCGATTGGAACCTGGTGTCTTCGCCGCAGTGGGTCGGGCTGGCGAATTATCAGGAGATGCTGTTCGACGACCGCAATTTCTGGCAGTCGATCCGGGTAACCCTGTACTATACCCTGCTCTCGGTGCCGCTCTTTATGGTGAGCGGGCTGGGCCTCTCGCTCCTGCTGAATATGCGCCTCCAGGGCATGAACTGGTTCCGTACCCTGCTCTACCTGCCCTCGGTGCTCAGCGGCGTCGCGGTTGCGGTGCTCTGGGTCTCGCTGCTCAACCCCGACCTCGGCGCGGTTAACTGGGTGCTGCGCGGGCTCGGGGTCGCCAACCCGCCGCGCTGGCTGAGCAGCCCGCAGTGGGCGGTGCCCTCGGTGGTGCTGATGGGCATGTGGGGCGTCGGTGGCGGTGCGATCATTTACCTGGCCGGCCTGCAGAACATCCCGCCCCAGCTCTACAAGGCGGCCACGATCGATGGCGCCGGGGCCTGGCGGAAGTTCATTCATATCACCATCCCCATGCTCACGCCAACGCTGTTCTTCGTCCTGATCACGAGCCTGCTCGGCGCGTTTCAGGTCTTCGACACCGCATTTGTGCTTGGCGGCAGCCGGGGCGGCACCAGCGGGGCGCTGCGCTTCTACCTGCTGAACATGTGGAATGAGGGCTTCCGTAACGGTCGGCTAGGGTACGCCTCGGCCCTGGCCTGGGTGCTGGTCCTGCTGGCCACGATTGTGATCAT
>JAYUYB010000593.1:0-3375 GCA_043752655.1 Chloroflexota bacterium | reverse complement strand
ACCTGGGGCTGGCCCTGGTCGCCCACGAGCAGGGCGACGCGCCGGCCGCCGCGCTGCACCTCCAGGCGAGCAAGGATGGGGCCGAGCGGGCCGCGCTGGTCGACTGGCCGTTCCGCTGGCATCTGGCCCAGGCCCGCGTGAAGGAGTCGGCTGGTGAATGGGAGGCCGCCCTTGATCTGCTGGACGAGGCCGGGCGCCGGTATGTCAGGAACCCCGTCCCCGACCTGCGCCCCCTCGCGGCGCTCAAGGCGCGGGTACACCTGCGGCAGGGCAACCTCGCCGCCGCGCTGGCCTGGGCGGCGGAGGCCGACCTGGCGCCTTCGGACGAGCTGGGCTACCTCCGCGAGTTCGAGCAGCTCACCCTCGTCCGGCTGCTGCTCGCCCGCGCTCGCCAGAAGCAGGGCGACGAGGAGCTGCACGCCGCGCTCCCGCTGCTCGCACGGCTGCTCGTTGCGGCAGAGGCCGGGGGTAGGGTCGGGAGTGCAATCGAGATCCTGCTGCTCCAGTCCCTTGCCCACGAGATGCGGGGCGACACAACACAGGCGCTCGTCCCGCTGGAGCGTGCGCTGGCCCTTGCGGAGCCCGAAGGCTACGTCCGGCTGTTTGTAGACGAAGGCCCGCCGCTGGTGAGGCTGCTTACCGAAGCGCAAAGCGCAGCGCGAAGAGCGCAGAACGGCCCGCTCCAGCCCTACTGCGATCTGCTGCTGTCCGCCCTGCTTCAATCAGCCGGTGCTCAGGCCGGCGGGATAGATGGTATTTTGCGCTCAAACGCTCAAACGCTCGAACGCTTCCAGGAGGCGCTCAGCGAGCGCGAGCGCGAGGTGCTCCGGTTGATCGCCGAGGGGCTCAGCAACCAGGAGCTTGCCGCGCGGCTGCACCTCTCGCCCCAGACGGTCAAGGTGCATACACGCAACATCTACGGCAAGCTCGGCGTTTCAAGCCGCACGCAGGCGGTTGCCAGAGGCCGGGCGCTCGGCTTCCTGGAGCTGTCGTAGCGTTCAAACGTGTTGCGCT
This sequence comes from Chloroflexota bacterium, assembly GCA_043752655.1. Lineage (GTDB taxonomy): Bacteria > Chloroflexota > Chloroflexia > Chloroflexales > Chloroflexaceae > OHK40. The sequence continues at coordinate 2,361 of JAYUYB010000593.1, read as the reverse complement.
CTGATCGAATACCCCGCCAGATACCACCGAGGTGGTACGACAACCATGCTGTCGGCTGATATCGTGAACGTGTTCGAGCGAGCTGATTGCAACAGAGCGCACAAGCCAGCGGCAGCCCCCGGTGGCAATACAGCGCCGATCATCATCGAAGGGTGGCCGTGCAGCGCGGGTACCTGCTGCGCGAGTGAGGAAGTATGGAGCAGCAGCAACTTCCCAGTGCGAACTGCGGCGAGCCGGCCGTCTACCAGCTCAGGGTGAAGGGCCATCTGAGTGCGGACTGGAGCGCCTGGTTCGACGGGATGACGATCGCCCAGAACGCAGACGGCGCGACGCTCATCACCGGACCAGTTGCCGACCAGGCAGCATTGCACGGGCTGCTGCGCAAAGTGCGCGATCTCGGCCTGACGCTGCTCGCACTCAGCTCGAGCGAACGTGGACGACCGAACAGGGCAGAGGCAGATCCAGGCGACCTACACGGCGCGTAGGTTATGCCGGGCTGCCCCATACGAGAAGGAATACATAGTGCAAGCGATGCTCTACCGGCGCTACGGTGGGCCTGAGGTGCTGCGGCTCGAAACCGTGGCCGCGCCCGCCCCTGGCTCCGACGATGTTCAGGTTCAGGTTCATGCCGCCTCACTCAACGCGGCCGATGCGTACCTCTTGAAGGGCGAGCCTGCCCTGCTGCGGCTGTCGTCAGGGCTGCGCGGGCCGAAGCGACCGATCCTCGGCGCAGATATCGCCGGCAGGGTGGCGGCGGTCGGCAGCCGCGTCACGCAGTTTCAGCCGGGCGACGCAGTGTACGGCGACCTGTCCGGGTGTGGATGCGGTGGCTTCGCCGAGTATGTCTGCGCTCCCGAGCGCGCCCTGGCGCTCAAGCCGGAGCGCCTCAGCTTCGAGCAGGCCGCGGCCGTGCCGCTGGCTGCGGTCACCGCGCTCCGGGGGCTGCGGGCCGGAGGGCCGATCACGGCAGGCCAGCAGGTGCTTGTCCACGGCGCGTCCGGCGGCGTGGGGACGTTCGCCGTGCAGCTCGCCAGGTCGTTCGGGGCCACCGTGACGGCCGTATGCAGTACGAGGAACGTCGAGCTTGCCCGCTCGCTCGGCGCCGACCACGTCGTTGACTATACGCAGGAGGATTTTACCCAGAGCGACCGGCGCTACGACCTGATCCTGGTCGTAAACGGCAACCGCCCGCTCACGGCGTATCGTCGCGCCTTGCGCCCTGGGGGTCGCTGTGTGGTGGCCGGCGGCGCGATCCCACAGATCCTCACGGCGACGCTGCTCGGGCCGGCGCTGTCGCTCGCCTGGGGTGTCAGCGTGCGTAACGTGATCGCCCAGCCGAGCCAGACGGATCTGACATTTCTGAGCGGGCTGCTTGATACCGGCGAGGTCGTGCCCGTGGTCGACCGCTGCTTTCCGCTGCGTGAGCTGCCGGAGGCGCTGCGCTACCGTGCGGCGGGGCTCGCCAGCGGAAAGGTCGTCATCACGATGGAGCACACCGGCGGCTGAGCAGCCTGCGACCGATCGGTTGGGGCTTGCTGCGGACCCGCTGGTCACGAAACCACGCCCGGCTAGGCACCACCTGCGGCTCTGGCTAGGGTACTGGCCGCTGGCTGATCGCTGCTGTCAATCAGGATTCTTAGCATCATCAAACAAGGAGTGAGACATGAGTACGTTCGAGAAGACCATGCATACAGAGGCCAGGGGCGTCGTGCTCTCCACGTTGTGGATCTTCGTCGTGTGCAATATCATCATTGCGGATATTGTTGGGTTCTTGAACCCCGGAGCTCTCGAAACGATTATGACGGGATCAACGGGGTTTGAAGTCACTCAGGAATTGATCTTGGTGTTCTCAGTGTTGCTGCAGATCCCCACCGCGATGATCCTGCTGTCACGGGTGCTGCCGCGTGGGATCAACCGCTGGGCGAACATCGCCGCGAGCGTGATCACGATCCTCTTCGTGATCGGCGGGGGCAATACCAGCCTCTCGTACAGCTTCTTCGCGACGGTCGAGACGCTCGCGATGCTGTTCATCATCTGGTATGCTTGGACGTGGCCCGAGCTGGCCGCGTGAACCACTACTTCGCTCAAGAAGCACGGATGAGTCATTCCCCTGAACCGCTGGCGCTAAAGACGCTGGTCGTGGCTGGCCGCAGCTTGTCCTACGTCGTCGCCGGTGAGGCTGGCGCCCCGCTGGTAGTGCTCGTACACCCGGCCTTTGGCGACCATCGCTGCTTCGCCCTACAGCTCGACGCCCTCGCAGCACAGTACCGGGTCGCGGCGATCAACCTGCCGGGTCACGGCTCGGGGCAGCGCCCAGACGAGCCCACCCGCATCGTCGACACGGCCGGCCTTGTCGTCGCG
>JAYUYB010000592.1:0-8312 GCA_043752655.1 Chloroflexota bacterium | reverse complement strand
TGCCCGTCTTCCCAAAATGTGCGAAAGGGGCCGTGCATGACGCCGCCGAGCATGCCATATTCCATCGCCAGGCTGCCGTCCTCGTCCCAGAAGCGGCGGGCCACACGCTCGCCGGCGAGCTCGTAGAACGTCGCTCGCTTCGAGCCGTTCTCGAAGGTCTCCTCAACAACCTCACGAGCTGTATCAGGAATGAGCTTCCCAGGGTGTGTCATAGCCTCGTTCCATCCCTCTAGAAGGTCCTTACGCATAGCTGAATAGGCTCATCGAGCCAGCGCAAGGTCAGGTGGAGGACAATGGCATCCCCGCCTGATTTTGCGCTGGCGGCCGCAACAGCCTGCTGGGCATGAACAGGATATACTAACATCTGGTTGCCCGCATCGTAAACCCGCTTGATAAGGAGGAGCCGATGCCACGTAAAGTCGCTGCCCCAGATCGAGTCTACCAGCTGAAGATCACACTTAGCGACAGCAAGCCGCCGATCTGGCGACGGGTCGAGCTGCCCGACGACGTGACCCTGGCCCGGCTCCACGCGATCATCCAGGCCGCGATGGGCTGGAGCGACTCGCACCTGCACATGTTCACGCTCGGTCGGGCTTCCTACGGCGTGCCGCACCCGGACGATGAGCAAGATATCGGCGACGAGCGGCGAGTCCGCTTGAATCAGCTGCTCACCGCGCCGAAGCAGAAGCTGAGCTACGAGTACGACTTCGGCGACAGCTGGACACACGTGGTGCTGCTGGAGCAAGTGCGGGAGCCGGAGCCAGGCGTGCGCTACCCGCGCTGCACGGCAGGTAAGCGGGCCTGCCCGCCCGAGGACTGCGGCGGGGTCTGGGGCTACACAAGCTTCCTGGAAGCTATCGCCGACCCGGAGCACCCCGAGCACGACGAGCTGCTGGAGTGGGTGGGCGGCGCATTCGACCCGGAGCAGTTCGACCTGGCCGAGGCCAACGCGGCGCTGCACTCATTAAGGTAGGGAGGCGAGGGGAGGTATGGGCCGACGGACACAGACAGACGCCGTGCCAAAGCCGCTCACGGCGGTGATCGTGCGATCGGTCGCCCGCGCCCTGGAGGGCATGCTCGCCGAGATCCAGGGCGGGGCCGCGTTCTCGATCACGCGCCTGACGCGAGTCAAGCGTCTCTGCGCCGACCAGGCGGCCGCAAACGCGTTCGCCGCATTCATCGCCGGTCGCGCCCTCGGCACGCTGCTCAACCAGGAGCGGCCAGATCGGGTTCCCGCTGAGCGCTGGGCACAGCTCATCGCCCTGGCCCGCGAGGGCGTGGCCCGCCTGGAGGCGTTCCTGGCAGACCCCTCCCCAGAGACCGAGCGCGCGCTCCAGTTGCAGCGTGCGGCGCTCTACCAGGCCCAGCGCGAGCAACAGAACATTCCGTACGGCGCGGTACGCGTGATCATCTGTTGGGAAGCGATGCAGGTTGAGACGGCGCTCGCCTGCGTGCTGGCTCGCGAGCCTGCGCTGCGCGCCCGCTACGGCTACGAGCTAGCCAGCGATTACGTCAAGCGGTACGAGCAGGGCGCGTTCGGCGAGCTCAACCGGGCCTCGGCCGCGCCCCTGGCTGAGGTGATCAGCTTCTGGCACGGCTATGCCGATGCGCTCGGCGCAAGGCTGGGCGCACTGCCACAGCACAGGTAGTAGGCGAACACGTCGCCGGCGAAGCGGTTGCGCATGGCCAGGCTGCGCCTAGTGGCCGCTACAGCGTCGTGTCGGGGGCACCGGCGAAGAAGCGCGCCACGGCGACGCGCACCGGCAGTGTGGGCGAGGCAAGCTCCCCTTCCGGGGCAACCGGATCAATGCGCGTGTAAACTCCAAGCTGGGTGTCAGGCTGGCTGAAGAGCAGCACATCCCGCTCGGCCGGACGCACAACCCAATACTCTGGAACACCGGCGCGCGCGTAGGCGTCTCGCTTCACCTCCAGGTCTTGCTCCGGATTTGAGGGCGAGAGCACTTCGATGAGCAGCGCCGGCACGCCAAAAACTCGGCGATCATGGAACATGCCCAGGTCTTCGCTGCGGACGACAAACAGATCAGGCTGCACCAGGTCGCAGCCGGGCATAAGGACGCCGATGGGCGACCAGAGCGTGGTGCCGACGCCAGGGGTATCCAGCTGCTCGTGGAGAACGAGGAAGATTTGTCGGATAATCCACTGGTGGAAGGCGCTCGGGGCGGTGGTCATATACAGCACCCCATCGATGACCTCGTAGCGGTTCCCGTCGGCGGGGAGCTGCTCCCAGCGCGCACGATCCCAGTTCGCCCGCGGCGAGCGAAGCGTCAGCTCTGGTGGGTTTACGATGATCGTCATTGGCGCGGCTCCTCAGATAGTGTCTACGGATAGTATAGCAAGTGCTCGCGCCGCTGTGAGAGAATGTTGCCAGAAACATCTATCACGATCTATAGGCGCGGGCCTTGCGTCGCCACACTTTCCGCCTGCCGACTGAGCTCCCCCTGGCATGGCAGATGCTATACTCGCGTTGGGGCGCAGCATGCTGCGCCCTTACCGCGTTGATTCCGCCCACATGTTGCCCCCCCGCCTGATGGAACCAGGAGCATCACATGTCCAACCTGCGCCACCTCGGGCCCTACCTGGCGCGCTACCGCTGGACGCTGCTCGTCGGCTTTGTCTGCGCCGCCATCGGCGCCTCGGTGAGCGCCCTCGGCCCCTACATTCTGCGCCTCGCCGTAGACTCGCTCGCCACCGGCAGCATCCTGCTCCCCACCCTGCTGCGCTTCAGCGGCCTGCTCATCGTCGTGGCCCTCGCCGAGGGCGTCTTCAAGTTTCTCCAGCGCATGCTGCTCGCCGGGGCCTCCTACCGCGTCGAGTACGATCTGCGCGCCGCGCTGTTTGATCGCTACCTGCGCCTCGACCAGGGCTTCTTCAGCGTGAACCACACCGGCGACCTGATGGCCCGCGCCACTAACGACCTCAGCGCGGTGCGCCAGCTGCTCGGCCCCGGTGTCAGCGGCAGCGCCACCGCCGTGCTCACGTTTATCGCCGCCGCCGCCCTGATGCTCTCGGTGAATGTGACCCTGGCCCTGGTGGTGCTGCTGCTGCTGCCGATCTCCACCCTGGTGTTTGTGCTGGTGGGCGGGCGTATGCGCGATGCCTTCACCAGCGTGCAGACGCAGTTCGGCAATATCTCCACCCGCGCCCAGGAGAATTTCTCAGGCATCCGCACAATCAAGGCCTACGCTCAGGAGGAGGCCGAGATCGCGGTGTTCGCCGACGACAACCGGCGCTACCGCGAGCTGAACCTACGCTACGTGCGGCTCAGCGGGCTGCTCTGGCCGCTGATGGCGCTCTGCCTCGGCAGCGTGGCCGCCCTGGTGCTGCTGATCGGCGGGCGCCTGGTGGCCGCAGGCGAGCTGAGCGTGGGCGGGCTGGTGCAGTTCAACGCCTACCTCGGCCTGCTCGCCTTCCCGATGATCATGCTGGGCTGGACGGTCTCGCTCTACCAGCAGGGCGCCGCCTCCATGGGCCGCCTGAACGAGGTGCTGCGCCGCGAGTCATCCATCGCTACCCCCGCCGAGCCGGTGCGCCTGCCTGCGCCCCGTGGCGACGTGGAGTACCGTGGGGTTGGGGTGCGGTTCGAGGAGGAGCGAGGAGACAAGGAGACAAGGAGACAAGGAGACAAGGCGCGGGCCTGGCGGCATAGATCAGCACTCCCGATCTCCCGGTCTCCCGGTCTCCTTGTCTCCCGGTCTCCTTGTCTCCCGGTCTGAGCCCTGGATGCTGCACGCCATCTCGTTCCGCATCGCGGCCGGCAGCACGCTGGCGATTGTTGGGGCCACCGGCGCAGGTAAGACCACGCTGGTGAATCTGCTGGCCCGCGTGCGCGACCCCGACGCTGGCCAGGTGCTTGTGGACGGCGTGGACCTGCGCGCTCTGGATCTGGACGACCTGCGCCAGGCGGTGGGCTACGTGCCTCAGGAGACCTTTCTGTTCAGCGTGCCACTGCGTGAGAATGTAGCCTTTGGCGTGGGGAGCGAGGCCCAGAGCGCGGGCTTCGAGGAGCGCCTGGATCACGCGGTGACCGTCTCGCGCCTGGCGAACGACCTGGAGCAGTTCCCCGACGGGATCGATACGATGGTGGGCGAGCGCGGCGTGACGCTCTCCGGCGGCCAGAAGCAGCGCGTCGCCATCGCCCGCGCCGTCATGCGCAGCCCGGCCATCCTGGTGCTAGACGACGCCCTGAGCAGCGTGGACACCCAGACGGCGGCGCAGATCCTGGCGGGGCTGCGCGAGGTGATGCGTGGGCGCACCAGCATCATCATCGCCCAGCGCATCGCCACCGTGCGCGACGCCGACCAGATCATCGTGCTGCACGAGGGCCAGATCGCGGAGCGCGGCAGCCACGCCGGGCTGCTGCGCCAGGATGGGCGCTACGCCGCGATGTATCGGCGCGAGCTGCTGGAGGCGGAGCTGTCGGAGTGACCTGGTCATTGAAGGAGATGCTATGTCCCGCGGATTCACCGACGACGAGATTTTAGGCAAGGCCTACGACGGGCGCCTGATGCGGCGGTTCGCAGTGTTTGTGGCGCCTCACTGGCGTGGGCTCGCTCTGGCGGTAGCCCTGCTGATTGGCGCGGCGCTCACCGAGATCGTTCCGCCGCTGCTGGTGCAGCGCGTCATCGACGGCCCGATCAGCTCTGGGCGCCTCGATGGGCTCGGGCAGATCTTTGGGCTCTACGCCGCGGTGCTGCTCGCCAACTTCGTGCTGCGCTACGCTCACAACTACATCATCAACAGCGTTGGGCAGACCATGATGCAGTCCATGCGCGTGCAGATCTTCCGCCACATCCAGCGCATGAGCCTGGGCTTCTTCGACCGCAACCCGGTAGGACGCCTGCTTACGCGCCTCACCAACGATGTGGACGCGCTGAACGAGTTTCTCACCCAGGGCCTGGTGCTCATCCTCGCCGACATGGTGACGCTGATCGGGATTATCGCGGTGATGTTCGCCCTCAGCTGGCGCCTGGCCCTGATCAGCCTGGCCACGCTGCCGGTGCTGCTGCTGGTTGTGGTGATCTACCAGCGCTATATGCGCTCCACCTACCGCCTGATGCGCCAGCGGCTCGCGATGATCAACGCCTACCTGAACGAGCAGATCAGCGGCGTGCTGGTGACGCAGCTGTTCGGGCGCGAGCGCGCCAGCCAGCGTCACTTCGCGGAGCTGAGCGAGGCCTATGTGACGGCCAACGTGCGCTCGCTGCTGATCTTCGCTGTCTTCATGCCCACGGTACAGGTGATGGCGGCGATCAGCACGGCGGCGCTGCTCTGGTGGGGCGGCCAGGGCATGCTGGCGGGCTGGGCAACACTGGGCATGCTCACGGCCTTCGTGCTCTACACCGAGCGCGCCTTCCAGCCGATCCGCAACCTCGCCGAGCGCTACACCATCCTTCAGGCCGCCATGGCCTCGGCCGAGCGCGTCTTTGGCGTGCTCGACACCCCAGAGGATGTGCGCGACCCCGAGCGGCCCGCTGTGCTGCCCACGCCCGTGCGCGGCGAGATCGCCTTCCACAACGTGGTCTTCGGCTACAGCCCAGGCGAACCGGTGCTCAAGGGCATCAGCTTCACCATCCCGGCGGGCCAGGCCGTGGCGATCGTGGGCGCCACAGGCGCGGGCAAGAGCAGCCTGGTAGGGCTGCTGGCGCGCTTCTACGATCTACAACAGGGCACAATCACCCTGGACGGCGTCGATATCAGCACGCTGCGGCAGCACGAGCTGCGCCGACACATCGCGGCGGTGCCACAAGACCCAGTCTGCTTCTCGGGCACGATTGCGAGCAATATCCGGCTGCACAGCACCGAGATCGACGACGCGCAGCTGCGCTGGGCCGCCGAGACGGTGAACGCGGTGGCGTTTATCGAGCGCCTGCCGGGCGGCTACGACTACGAGGTGCGCGAGCGGGGCGCGAACCTCTCGATCGGGCAGCGGCAGCTGCTGGCCTTCGCGCGGGCCCTGGCCTTCAACCCCGAGGTGCTGCTGATGCTGGATGAGGCCACGAGCAGCGTAGACACCGCCACCGAGGGGCTGATCCAGGACGCGCTGGAGCGGCTGCTCCAGGGTCGCACCAGCATCATCATCGCGCACCGGCTCAGCACGATTCGCCACGTGGACCGGATTATCGTGCTGCACAAGGGGCAGGTGGTGGAGGACGGCAGCCACGACGCGCTGATGGCCCGGCGCGGGTTCTACTATCGGCTCTACGAGCTACAGTTTGCGGAGCAGGGAGTGGTAAGGTGAAGCAGGGTGCAGCGGCAGGAGGCAGTGTACAGGAGGCAGTTTGCAGGAGGCAGTTTGCAGGCACAGTCGTCAGTTTCAGTCGTCAGGAGTCAGTTTGCTTTTGGTGACATTGCGATCAGTGAATTGGCACTGACACCTGATACTGTGAACTGGACTGTGCCTCGGACCGTCAAGGAGCGTGGACGATTCTGATGGCGGCTTCGCGCCGTTCGCCGCCGTTCGCGCCGTTCGTGGTCCAAACGTTTAGCGCTGTTCGCGATCCAAACTGCTCGGCTCCGGTTCAGCTGCTCGGCGGAATAGTTTCGCTCCTAGCCCAGCTTCCCCGACCCCGGCGCTAGGCATGCAGCGACACGCGCCCTCGGACGTGGCGGCTGTCGGCTTTAGGGGTCCAGGGGACAGCGTCCCTGGCGCGGGGGGTGTGGGGGGCTAGCGGCAGACCCCCACAAAACAAGGGTTCGAGGAACAGCGTCCCCGAGCTGCCCCTACGGCCGGATGCGCCGCAGCAGCGCCGTGAGGCGATCATAGTCGTCTTTGAGCAGGCTGGCCAGCTCGCGACCGGCGCGCACCAGGTAGTCGCGGCCATCGGGGCGGGCGCGGGCGGCGGCGCGGATCATCGCCGCTAGCAGCTCGTCGCTGGGGAGTTGCGGCGCGAACAGGGCGGCGCGGAAGCAGTCGCTGCACTCGCTGAAGGCGATCAGCTCGGCCGGGGCGCACGCGTAGACCGAGTAGTGGACGGGCGGCGGGTGCGACGGCAGGTACTGATAGATCTGCCCGCCCTCCAAGAAGCCCACCGTGAGCGCGGCGAACTCCGTCTGGAGCACCTCGGCCAGATCGGGGTTCTCCGCGTAGATCTCCTCGTCGTACAGCTCGCGCCCGCTGTAGGTGCGACCGCGCACCACCGCCCGGCCGCCAGGCTCCTTGCTGCCGGTGCGGATCTCGTACACCAGGCCGTAGATCGCGCTCCCCTCGCTGCGGGTGGCCGCGCGCACCAGCGAGCCGAAGGGCGGCGCCGCCAGCAGCTCGTACGCGCCCGCTGTGAAGCGCGTGGTGGACGCCTCGATCACCTCGCCGATACGTTCGCTCAATGGCGGCTAAACTCCTTGCTCGCCTTTTTGGCCGACACATCGTTGGCGGCCTCGGCGCGGTAGAGGCTGCCCTCGACCATGCCCAGGAAGGCCCTGCGGTCGGCGCCGCGCACGATCGCCTGCTCGTGGGCGCGCGCGATCGCCACCGGGTAGCCGTCGCCGCGGGCGCACTGATCATACACCAGGGCGTGGACCCGATCAACCTGGGCGGGCTCGATCGCCACCCAGCGCGGGATCTCGATCCGGCAGAGCTCGCGGCCCACGCGCATGTGGAAGAAGTGGATCAGGTGCTCGCCGTAGCGCTCCACGTTGATCCGGCTCAGCGAGATAAAGAGCGGGCCGCGCTGGCCCTCGGCGAGCCCGGCGGCGATCACGTCGCTGTCGACAAGGCCCTGGCAGAGCATGCACGAGGGCTCGCGGCCCGCCCGCACATCGCTGCACTCGCTACACTTCGCGCCCCGCCCGGCGGGCACATCCACGTCGGGGCAGAGCATCAGGCGGATCGTGCCAACCACCTCTGGCGAGCGCGGGCGGCTGATGTACGAGGCCACGGGCACGCCCAGGGCGCGCATACGCTCTAGATAGGCCAAGTAGCGCTCAATAAAGTGATCCTGCACGAAGCGCTCGGCGTTGGCCAGCGTCCAGCGTACCAGCGTGCCGTCCTGAAGCGCGAGCGCGGGCAGCTCGGCGCCAGAGAGCCACTCCTCAGCGAGATCGGCCAGGGCCACGCCCTCGTCCACATCGCGGCGGGCGCTCAGGTAGTTGCCCTCGATCAGCACGCGCCTAGCCCCGTCGCGCAGGTAGAGATCCTCCTCGCGGTAGTAGAGCGCCGGGCGCGAGGTGAGCCGCGCCTTGGGCTGCTGGCCGTAGCGAATAAAGACCTGGCCGATATTGATCAGGTAGCATGCCACGGCGCCGTGGCGGTCGAGGTCGATCTGCGAGCCGTCGGTGGCCACCACGCTGTAGGC
>JAYUYB010000591.1:0-3380 GCA_043752655.1 Chloroflexota bacterium | reverse complement strand
GCGCCGAGGGCGAGGATGGCGAGCAGGAGGCTTATAGCCGATAGCCGATAGCCGATAGCCGATAGCCGAACCGTCTGGAACGCGAACGGCGCGAACGGGTACGAACGGCGCGAATCACCGTCCACCGTCCATCGTCTCCCGTCCGCCCAGCGCCGATAGTCGGCGTGGGCGGCGAGGAAGCAGCCGACGGCCACGAGCCAGGGGACGACGTTGGCGGGACGGTAGCGGTTGCCGGTGGCGTTGGCGAAGGCGAAGCCGGCGGCCAGCAGGACCACGATCGTGAGCCAGAAGCGCCAGTTGGGCGCGAGGGGCCGGGCGCGGGGGCCGGGGAGCGCGGCGGCGTGGAGTGGCCCATAGGCGCCGAGCGCCACCAGGCTGACTGCACCGAGGTAGCCGAGCACGCCGACGAGGGTGCTGCCATTGGCGATGGCAAGCTGCGTGAGGATGGCGAGGAGCAGCCCGGCGGCGATCAGCGGGGCTGCGTGCCGGGCGTGTTTATCCACAGATGCCACAGATGCCACAGATTTCCGCCCCACTGCTGGCTCCAGCCGCACTGTCCAGCATTTTGCATTAATCTAAGCTGCCATCACGCCCCCACGCGGCCCTCGACCTCCTCGCAGATCGCGTGCAGGATCAGGCCATGAACTTCCTGGATGCGGGCGCTGTTTGCGCTGGGCACCAGGATGGCGTAGTCGGCCAGGGTGCGAGCGGGGCCGCCATCGTTGCCGAGCAGGGCCACGGAAAACACGCCGCAGCTGCGGGCGGCGGCGATGGCGCTGAGGATATTTGGCGAGCGGCCGGAGGTGCTGAAGACAACTAGGGCGTCGCCGGGGCGCGCCAGGCCGCGCAGCTGGCGTGAGAAGACATGCTCGTAGCCGAAGTCGTTGGCGATACAGGTGAGGGCGCCCACGTCGGCGTTGAGGCAGATCGCGGGCAGCGGGCGGCGGTCGCCACGATAGCGCCCGATCAGCTCCTCGGCGAGATGCATGGCGTCGGCGGCGCTGCCGCCATTGCCGCAGCTAAAGAGCGTGTGGCCAGCGAGCAGGCCATCGGCGAGCAAACGCGCAATGGCCTCGACCTGCTCCGCCTGGGCGGCGAAGGCGGCGAGTGTAGCCGCCAGTTCGGCGGACTGTTCACGGAACGATGGCATAGGGTTCACGATAGAGACAACAAGAGCACAGCGCCAACGGCATTATAGCCGCAACGCTTAGCATTCATAGCTGCCTGAACGCCCGAGCCCTCTGGACCACGAAGCCGCGAACGGCTGCGAACCACCGCGAAACCGGCCATGCGCGTTGCGCGGCGTGCGCGGTTGCGCGTTCGCACGGTTCGTGCCACTTCGCGCCGTTCGTGGTCCAGACGTTCGGGCCATTCTGGTCCCCTTGCCTTACGTGCCTGCCAGGCGCAGCGCTTTCTCCAGGGCGGCGCGCATCAGCTGGAGGCGGCGCAGCTCGCTCGCGTCGCCATCGCCGAAACTGGCGCTGCCGTCGCCGAGGGCGGTGGCGCGGCGCAGCAGCAGGGCGCGCTCCAGGTCGCTTAGATCCAGGATAAGCTGGGCGAGGCGACCGATCGGCTCCTCCAGCGGGCCGCGCGGCTCGGCCACGCTGTCGCCCGCACCGCCGCCAAGGATCTCGACGGCCTCTGAGGCGGCGCCCACGGCCTCGAAGATCGCCTTGTAGGCCTGGTCGCCCTCGGGGTAGATCTGGTACTCGGGGTGGATGTCGCCCTTCATCTGGAGGTGGTAGTAGACTGCGCCGGCCACATTCACCGGCAGAGCGGGCCAGCCGTCGCCGCCGTGGAGCAGGCGGGCGTAGCGCTCGCCCTTCAGTTGGCGCGAGGTCTTGTCGGTATTGTGGATGCCGTACTCGGTGACGTACCAGGGCATAGCGGGGAAGTATTGCTGGTGCAGCTGCACGGCGTCGCGCAGCTCGCCCTTGGTGGCGGGCGCCTGGTCGGGCTTAAAGGCGTAGAACTCGTAGAAGTGCATGCCGACGTAGTCGCACATAGCGATCTGCTTCTGGGCGATCTCGTAGAAGCGCTGCATGTTGCCGCGCGCGTCCATCATGAAGCCGGGGGAGATCAGGGTGGCCTGCGGGAAGACCTGGCGGCAGCGATTGACGGTCTGCTCCAGGAAGTAGGCCCAGCGCCAGACAAATTCGTCGTCCTGGTTGAAGACATTAGGCTCGTTGCCGAGCTCGATCATCATATCGGGCTTGAGATCGTACCAGGGCTGAAGCTCCTCCTGCACCTTGTCGGGGTTGAGGAAGTCGTACTCCCAGTACTGGGCGTTTGCGCCCTTGGCGCCGGGGATGGGGCCGCCGGCGAGCGGGTCGTGGGGGCGGGCGTAGCTCGGGTCGCCGCTTACGGTGCGGACGATCAGGTTGGGCACCATGTCGATCACGCGCTGGCGGGTCTCGGTGGTCCAGCTGGTTGGCAGGCCCCAGCCCGTAACAACCTTGACCACATTGTAGCTGCCAAGCCGCACACAGTCTTCGAGGCTGTCGAGCGTGTCGACATAGGTAAGGATCACGCCCTTCTGTCGCTGTGCCATAGGACGATCACTTCGTGTAGCTTTAAGGTCGCTGGGCGTATTGTAGGCTATTACGGGCACCCACAAGGGGCGCCCTTACGCCAGGGCATAGGCCACGCTCTGGGCGAGCATTAGCGCGACCATCGCGGCCGGCCCAGCGAGGGGGAGGGCGTCGCGGCCCAGGCGCCAGGCGGCCCAGAGGCCCACGGGCAGCGTGGCGAGCGTGGCCCAGGCAACGGGCCAGGGGAGTACGCCAGCGGCGGCGAGCAGCGGCGGCAACCCATAGGCGAGGGCGAGCCAGAGCCGCTGGAGCCAGCGCGCGCGCGGGCCGAGCAGCACCACCAGGGTGTATTTGCCTACAGCCGCGTCGGCCACACGGTCGGCCCAGTGTACATCGACCAGATTGGCGAGCACAATGGCAACGACCGGAAGCAGGGCGAGGTAGACAGCAGGGGGCGGCGGCCCGGCAACGGCGGCGTAGCCCATAAGCGGCATGAGCATGCCGCCGAGCAGCGCGTTGAGCAGCTCGCCGAGCCCGCGCCGCTCCAAAGCGAGGGGCGGCATAGAGTAGGCCCAGCCGCCCAGCAATCCTGCGCCGAGGAACCAGAGGCAGATGATCGGCAGGGCCGCTGTGGCGGTGGCCCAGGCGCCAACAGCGCCGGCGATGGCCGCCGTGAGCGCCGCCGCCGCGAGCGCCGTTGCAGGTGCAACCAGGCCCGCCGCGAGGGCGCCGCTGCCGCCAGAGACCCCGGTGTGGCGGGCGAGGGCGTCGGTGTCCGTGTCGGCGTACTCGTCGGCGAAGTGGGCCGCGAGGTTGGCCAGCAGCGTGAGGGCGAGGGCGGGTAGCGCG
>JAYUYB010000590.1:0-8326 GCA_043752655.1 Chloroflexota bacterium | reverse complement strand
GGCTCGCAGGCGCAGCGGTGCGCGCAGGTACAGCCGTTGGCATGGGCGAGGCGGGCGGCGTAGCAGGGGCTGGCGCCCCAGCGGTCGGCGCGGCAACGGGAACAGTGGTTGGGGCGCTGGCCTGAGGGTCGGCGCCGCAGCCAACGAGCAGCGCGGCGGCAAACAGCATCCGGAGCACACGAAGTCGCATCTTGCGGGGCCCTTGCTAGGCTCTAGCGAGCTGAGTAAGTCCAACCGACTCAGCTTACCATGAGCCTGGGGCGCCCGGCCAGACCAGAAATGGGCCGAAAATCTGTGGCATCTGTGGATAAAATACCCGGCCCACCTAAAACAGCGACTTGCGCGCCGCGAGCTTAGCGTCAATCGTGGCCTGGATGCGCTCGCGCACCATCTCGGTGAGCCCCAGCACCGTCAGCGGGTCGTCGGCCGCCTCGGGGCCGTACTCCTCGGTGTGGATGGGCTCGCAGAAGCTGATCGACCAGTGCGTGGGCAGCGGGATCACACCTAGCGGGCCGAGCCACGGGAAGAAGGGCGTGAGCGGGAAGTAGGGGAAGCCGAACAGCTTCGCCACCGGCTCGAGGTTGGCGAACATCGGGTAGATCTCCTCTGCGCCCACCACCGCCACCGGCACTAGCGGCGCCCGCGCCCGCAGCGCCGCCTGCACAAAGCCGCCCCGCCCAAAGCGCGCCAGCTGGTAGCGATCTTTGTACAGCTTGCCAACGCCCTTCAATCCCTCCGGGAAGACGCAGACAAGCTCGTCGTTCTCTAGCAGGCGCACGGCGTTCTCGGGCAGCCCTGGCACCTGGCCCATCGCGGCCAGCGCCGACGCGATGAACGGCAGCGTGCTGAACCAGTGCAGGTGCAGGCTGCGCACGATCCGCTCGGTCTGGGCCGGGTGATCTTCGAGCACGGCCATGCCGAGCATCGCGCCGTCCCAGGGCAGCACGCCGCTGTGATTCGACACCAGCAAGGCGCGCCCCTCGGCTGGAACGTGCTCCAGGCCCTCGGCCGAAACGCGCCACCAGGTGCGGTACATAAAGTGCAGGAAGGGCCGCACCATCTCGATCACCTCGCGGTCCATGCCGTACGGGTCGGTGCTGTACTCGCCCGCCATGCGCCGCCGGATCAGGGCTGCCTGCTCGTCGATCTGATACTTGAGGATCATGCTCAGACCCTGCCAGAAAGCCGGGTCGAGGTAATCGCGCAGATCGACCCCGCGCAGCATCCCGCTCACGCGCTCGGCCTGCTGCACGCCCATACGGCGCATGTTCTCGCCCACAAGCTGAAGCAGGCCGGCAGCCATCGTCGCCATATCGGCGGGCTGGCCGCTGCTCTGCTCAGCGCGATTGCGCACCTCCAGCTCCACCTCGTAGAGACTGTCGTGAGTACCAGCGCTCGCGCGCTCCTGGGTTGCCTCACCGCCGGCACGTTCCCCCCAGTAGGGGCTGGCGGCGACGCTACTCTTACTCGCACTGCCAATCTCGATCTCGATGAAGGGCTGCTCGGACTGTCCAGGGCTGGTCGCTGCCTTGCTGTCGCCATCGGCCACAGCTAAAACCACAGGCAGATCGTCGGTCGCACCAGTGCCATGCGGTCGTCCGTCGTCCGTCGTCCGTCGTCCAGCGGGTACGAGCGCCTTGGGGCGCGGGCGGCGCTTCGGGCGCTCCGTCGGCTCCGGCGTGGTCAGATCAATCGCAAGCGGGGCGGGGGTGCCGTTGCGGCTATGCTCGTCGCTCATGCGCTTCGCTCCTCCGGGTAAGGAATGCCTGCAGGGCCGCCTCGTTGGCGGCGCGGCCCTCGTGGGCCCGCCCGTTGGCGCGCAATGCCTGGAGCGACTCGACGGCGCTGTGGGCGGGCGCCCAGCCGAGTTGCTCCTTTGCGCGCCTGGTGTCCGCCACGCAGCTGTGGCGCATAAAGCTCAGGTCGAAGGGCCAGTGCCCCAGCATGCCCAGGTTGCCAAGGGCGAGGCCCGCGCTCACCAGCGGCTCGAGCAGCGCCACAGGCTGCTGGCCGGCCTGCTTGATCAGCTGCGAGAGGCAGAGCGTGTCGTCGGCGGCGAGGTTGTAGGCGCCGCTGCTGGAGGGCGCGGTGGCGGCCAGCGCAAAGGCGGCGGCGGCATCCTCGAAGTGCAGCAGCTGGATGCATGGGTCGAAGCCGGCCAGCTTGCGCGGGCCGGGCTGGCGCAGGTAGTCGCCCAGGGGCGACCAGCCACCAATTACCGGGGCGCAGCGCAGGCGCACCACGCTCAGCTCGGGGCGCTGGGCGGCGAACTCGCCCACAAACTGCTCCAGCTCGGCGTAGTCGCGCAGCAGGCCGCTCAGGCTACCGCGCGCCAGGGGCCGATCCTCGTCGATAAAGGTAGGGTTGAGCGGGCTGGCGCCGTACACGCCGGTGTGGCTGCGCACCACCACGCGCTTCACGCCCGCGGCGGCGCAGGCCCCGAGCAGCTCCATGCTGCCGAGCACATTCTGCTGCACGGCGGCCTCGCGGCTCTTCGTCGGCCGCTCCGCGCCCGCGAAGGCCAGGTGGATCACGGCGGTCACCTCCTCGGCCCGCAGCAGCTCCACAAGCTGGTCGCCGCTCAGCCGCGCGGTAAGCCACTCCGCTCGCCCAACCGGGGCGGGGGGCGTGGCGTCGCCAAGGCCGATCAGGCGCAGCCTCGGGCGCTCGCTGAGCAGCTGGGCCACCCGCGCGCCGATCAGGCCGTCGATCCCGTTGATAAGAATAGTCGTCATGGCCTCGCCCCCACACTATCGCGCAGCCACTGCTCCAGGCCCGCCCGGTCTAGATCCGAGCTGGTAAGTGCGCGGAAGACCCAGGCCAGCTCGCTCGCGCCGATCTCGGGCCTTAGCGCCGCGTCGTTCAGCTCTAGAAAGCGTAGCAGCGCCAGCAGCCCCGTCGCCTCGTTGGCGCTCATAAACGGGTTGCTTTTCACCAGCAGGTAGGCCAGCACAGCCGCCTTGCCGCAGAGATCGGGGTACAGCTCTGCGCCGAAAAGCTCCTGGTGCGGCGCGCTCAGCACCGTCTGGAGCCGATCCTGGCTCTTGATGCCCAGCAAACCGCCGTAGCGCTCCACCGCGAAGGCGTGCAGGTCCAGCAGATCGTCTTTGGTAAGGTAGTTCATGCAGGGAACAGGGTACAGCGTACAGGGTACAGGGGCGCTCATCACTGCGCGTGCTCGGCTTGTGCCTTTTGCATTTCACAGCCCGGTAATCTGGCGAAAGGCCTGGTCGTACTTGTCGCTCACATCGCTGGCCCAGGCCCGCAAGTGCGGGTTCATCGGGCGGCGCAGCAGCAGCTCCTGCTCGGTGAACACCAGCTCTACCACGTCCTCCTCGCCCAGGCCCACCGCCCGCAGCCAACCCTGCACCACCTCGGGCAAGTTCTCGCGCTCCACCGTAATTGAGCGGGGCATACTAAAACTCCTTCGGAGTGTTGAGTGCTGAGTTGTGAGTTGTGAGTCTGGCGCGGTCCGACTCAGCACTTAGCACTCAGCACTCAGCACTATTCTCGCTGGCGCTTATGCGGGAAGAGGACCACCTCGCGGATGCTGGGGTTGTCGGTGAGCAACATGGCGATCCGGTCGATGCCCATCCCCAGGCCGCCCGTGGGGGGCATGCCGTACATCAGCGCGTTCAGAAAGTCCAGATCCATCTGGTGCGCGTCCTCGTCGCCAGCCTGCATGGCCCGCCCCTGCTCCAGAAAACGCTGCTCCTGGTCGAAGGGGTCGTTCAGCTCGGTGAAGGCGTTGCCAAGCTCGAAGCCCACCGCAAAGGCCTCGAAGCGCTCGGTGAGCTGCGGCAGATCCGGCTTGCGCTTCGCCAGGGGCGAGAGCTCCACCGGGTAGTCGGTGACAAAGGTTGGCTGCACTAGCAGCGGCTGCACAAACTCGCTGAACAGCTCATCTACCTGCTTGCCCCAGGTGCTTTTGCGCTCAACGCGCAGGCCGGCCTCGGCGATGGCCGCGTGCAGCGCGCCGATCTCCGGCACGGCCAGAATGTCGATCCCAGTGCGCTCCGCGATCGCGTCGGGCATCGGCAGGCGCTGCCACTCAGGGCCGAAGTCGATCAGCTGGCCCTGGAATGTGGCCGTGGTGGTGCCATTGACGGCCAGGCACATCTCGCGGCAGAGCTCCTCCACCAGGCGCATCATGTCGCTGTAGTCGGCGTAGGCCTGGTAGCACTCCATCATCGTAAACTCGGGGTTGTGCGTGCGGTCGGCGCCCTCGTTGCGAAAGGTTTTGCCGATCTCGTACACGCTCCGAAAGCCGCCCACGATCAGGCGCTTGAGGTAGAGCTCCGTGGCGATGCGCAGGTACAGATCTGCGCCGAGGGCGTTGTGATGCGTCATGAAGGGCCGGGCCGTGGCGCCGCCGTAGATCGGCTGGAGCACTGGCGTCTCCACCTCCAGGTAGCCCTTTGCATCTAGCACGCGGCGCATGGCGGTGATGGCGCGGGCGCGGGCGCGGAACGCCTCGCGCACCTCCGGGTTGACGATCAGGTCGAGGTAGCGCTGGCGGTGGCGCTCCTCTACGTCTTGGAGGCCGGCCCACTTCTCTGGGGGCGGGTTGATCGCCTTGGCCAGCATGCTCAGGCCGCTGAGGAACAGCGACGGCTCCTCGGTTTTGGTGCGCCGCAAAATGCCGGTGGCCTGCACGATATCGAACGTGTCAATGTCGTCGCGGAAGCGCTCGAACCACGCCTCGCCAAGCTCGGCCCGGCTCAGCCAGAGCTGCATGCTGCCGCTGCCGTCCTCGATCTGGGCGAAGGCGATCTTGCCCAGCACGCGGCGGGCGCCCACGATCCGGCCCGCCAGGGTGATCGGCGTGGCGGCGGCTGCGAGCTCGTCGAAGCGTGCTAACACCTCGGCCACGCTGTGGGTGGGCGCGGCGCTGCTGGGGTACGGGTTGATGCCGGCGGCGCGCAGGCGCTCAAGCTTGGCCGCCCGCTGGGCCTGGAGATCGTTCAGTTCCATCGTGCTTCGTTAGAAGGGCATATTGCCCACAAAGAGTGTCGCAGCATTATACCATCAACCAATAAAACAGCCCCCTCGCCTGCAGTGCAGGGAGGGGGCATGCTCACGGACCATGGGGCCGCTATTTTACCTTCAGGATGGTGAGCTTCATCACGCCGGAGGGCGTCTGCACCGTTACCTTCTGGCGCGAGCGCTTGCCGAGCAGGGCGGCGCCGATCGGCGACTCGTTGGAGATACGGCCCTGGCGCGGGGCCGCCTCGGCGCTCCCGACGATCATCCAGGTCTCTTCCTCGCCGTCATCTTCGTGGCGCACTGTCACCGAGCCACCTACCCGCACCTCGCCGTTGCCGTGCTGCTCCTCGTCGATGGTCTCGGCCCGTGAGAGCAGATGCTTCAGCTCGCGGATGCGGCCCTCAAGCAGCGACTGCGACTTCTTCGCGTCTTCGTACTCGCCGCTCTCCGAGATATCCCCTAGCTCCTTCGCCTGGCCAATGCGATCGGCAACCTGCTTGCGCTCAACGGTGGTCAGCAGCTCCAGCTCTGCCTCCAGCTTCGCGCGGCCATCACGCGTGAGGTACGTTATCTTGTCTGCCATGGTCTCGCTGCCTCTGTGCTGTACCGTTCGCCTACGGAGCTAACAGCATGGAAGGGCGCGTGGAGTGGGCGCGCACCATGCTCCGGGGCGAATAAAAATGAATAAACCGAGAGCAGGACTCTCAGTTACTCAACGGCTTGCGGACGCCTTTGCCCGCGTGATCTGTAACCGTTGCACTTCCTCGATTATAACGGTTTTAACGCGCCTTGTAAAGAACCTTGACGGATGCTAGCCTTTGCGCTACGATCTGCGGCGACTGCCTGCCCTAGCCTTTAGGAGCGCATATGGGCGTTGCCCTGAACCCCACGATTTTCCGCGCCTACGACATTCGCGGGGTTGTTGATGTGGACCTCGACGAGGGCGTCTACCAGCGCCTCGGCCATGCGGCTGGCAGCTATTTTGCGGCCCAGGGCCTGCGCACGATTGTGGTGGCCCGCGACGCCCGCCTCAGCTCGCCGCGCTTCCAGGCTGCGCTGATCGCCGGCCTGCGCCAGGCAGGCCGCGACGTGATCGACATCGGCCAGGCCGCCACCCCCGTGATGTACTTCGCCGTGGAGCAGCTCCACGCCGACGGTGGCGCCATCGTCTCGGCCAGCCACAATCCCCCGCAGTTCAACGGCCTTAAGCTGCGCCGCGCCCACCCGCGCTTTGGCAGCGAGCCGCTCGGCGGCGACGAGATCCAGGCGATCGGCCAGCTCGCCCTTGCGGGCGACTTCGTCGGCGGCAGCGGCAGCTACGCCCAGGCTGATGTGAGCGCGGCCTACATCGCCAATGTCGTCGGCACCCTCCCCTTCACGGGTAAACGCCCCAGAGTGGTGCTCGATGGCGGCAACGGCGTGGCCGGCCCGATTGGCATGGCTACCTACCAGGCCCTGGGCCTGGATGTGCTGCCGCTCTTCATCGAGCCAGATGGGACATTCCCCAACCACCACCCCGACCCGCTGAAGGCCGAGAATCTTCAGCAGCTGATCGCCGAGGTGCGCCGCCAGGGCGCCGACATCGGGATTGGCCTCGACGGCGACGGCGACCGCCTGGGCGTTGTCGACGCCAACGGCACGATTGTCTACGCCGACCGCTACCTGATCGCGCTCGCCACCTACTTGCTCGGCCAGCGCAAGGGCCCTGTGATCTACGACGTGAAGTGCAGCTCCGTGTTGCCCCAGGCCGTCACAGCCCTCGGCGGCACGCCGATCATGTGGAAGACGGGCTACACCAATTTGTCCGCGAAAATGCGCGAGACCGACGCGGTGCTCGGCGGCGAGCTGAGCGGCCATACGATCATCCCGGCCCCCGCCCATCACTTCGATGATGGCACCTTCGCCGGAGCCTACCTGCTCTACGCCCTGAGCCAGCTCGGCACCACGCTCGGCGAGCTGCTGGCGGCTTATCCCTCGCTGCCCTCGCTCGACGAAGGCCGCATCGCGTTCCCGGAGGATCAAAAGTTCGCGCTGATCAACTTCGTGCGTGAGCGCTTCGCGGCCACCCACCCTGTGAGCGACATCGACGGCGTGCGCGTGGATTTCGGCGACGGCTGGGGCCTGCTGCGCGCTTCGAACACCGAGCCGGCGATCACCAATCGCTTCGAGGCCACCACGCTGGCGCGGGCACAGGCGATCCGCGACCAGATGATGCACGTGGTTGGAGAGTTCCAAAGCCACGTATGAGCGCTCGCTACCGCCCCTACGCCTACGTCTGGGAGGCGATCTACGCCGCCGACTTCACCCTCGACCAGGTGCGCCGACGTGGTGCCGCTCTCGCAGAGGGCCTCGCCAGCCAGGGGCTCAGCTGCGTTGTCGCCTACGATACACGTTTTATGGGCGGCCTCTTCGCCCGCGATCTCGCCGCCGCCATGCAGGCGCGCGGCCTGCGCACCAGCCTCGCCGCCGCGCCCACTCCGCTCCCCGCGCTTCAGCACGCCCTCGACGAGCAGGTCGCCGACTGCGCCCTCTACGTCTCGGCCGGCAATCGGCCGTATGTCTACAACGGCCTTATCCTGCTTGCGCCCGACGCACCTGGCCTCACCCTGAACCCCGCCAGCAGCGCAGACGATCCCGGCAGCCGCCCCTACGCCGATAGCCCCTTCCCGCCCTCCGGCGACCTGCCCGCCGACCAGAGCGTCGATCTGCGTGCGCCCTATCTCGACGCACTGCGCGCCGCTGTCGACCTCGAGCTGATCCGGCGCACCTCGCTGACGATTTTTGTGGACGCGATGAGCGGCACGACCGCCGGGATCGTCCCCGCGCTGCTCGGCGAGGGTGGCCAGACCCGCGCTATCGAGATCAACCGCGACCCCGACCCGCTCTTCGCCCGCGTGGTGCCGTCGCCCACCGAGTCCGGCCTCATCCGGCTCAAGAAGCTCGTGCGTGAGAGCGACTCGCACCTCGGCATCGCCGTCTCTGCCGATGGCAGCGCGCTCGCCG
This sequence comes from Chloroflexota bacterium, assembly GCA_043752655.1. Lineage (GTDB taxonomy): Bacteria > Chloroflexota > Chloroflexia > Chloroflexales > Chloroflexaceae > OHK40. The sequence goes on along the minus strand of JAYUYB010000590.1, from coordinate 337 downwards.
TGGTGGACAAGAACGGCGAACAGCTCGACCCGGTGGAGACAGCTTTGCTGCTCGCGGCCTACGTGGCGCGCCAGAGCCGCCAGCGCGGCAGCGTGATCATCCCAGCGCCCGCCGCCGGCACGCCCCTGGCCGGGCCAGCCCGCCTTGGCAGCTACGAGGACGCCAACGGTCTGAAGGTGGAGGTCGCCGCCAACCCGGCCACGCGGCTCGCGGAGCTGATCGGGCGCGACAAGCCCCCGCCCCTGCTGGGCGCCACCGTCGAGGGCCAGCTGATCATCGGCCCCTACGCCACCTATCCCGACGGCATGCTCGCCGGCCTGCTCTGCGCCGAGATGGT
>JAYUYB010000589.1:0-3387 GCA_043752655.1 Chloroflexota bacterium | reverse complement strand
GCCACAACGGCAGCGGCAAGAGCACGCTCGCCAAGCTGCTCAGCGCCAGCCTGCTGCCCACCAGCGGCAGCTTCAGCGTGGATGGCGTGGAGGCCACCGACGATCAGCTCTGGGAGATCCGCCGCCGCGTGGGCATGGTCTTCCAGCGCCCCGACGACCAGCTGATCGCCAACACGGTGATCGACGATGTGGCCTTCGGCCCCGAGAACCTCGGCCTCCCGCGTGAGGAGATCGAACGCCGTGTCCACGAGAGCCTCAGCACCCTCGGCCTCACGGATCGCCGCCACGCCCAGATCAGCGAGCTCTCGGGCGGCGAGAAGCAGCGCGTCGCCCTGGCCGGCGTGCTCGCCATGCGCCCCAGCTACATCATCCTCGACGAGCCCACCACCATGATCGCGCCCGCCGTGGCCCGCCAGGTGCTGCGCCTCGCGCACGATCTGCGCGACCGCTCCGGCGTCGCGCTGCTGCATATCACGCACTTTATGCACGAGGTGGTGAGCTTCGACCGCGTGATCGTGATGGACGGCGGCCGCGTGCTGATGCAAGGCTCCCCCCGCGAGATCTTCGCCCGCGCCGATGAGCTGCGCGCCGTTGGCCTTGATGTGCCCCAGGTCACCCAGGTCGCCCAGCGCCTGCGCGCCCGCGGCCTCCCCCTCCCGCCCGCCGTGCTCACCGCCAACGAGCTCGCCGAGCAGCTGGCGCCACTTGCGACGGGTGAAGACAAGGAGACAAGGAGACAAGGAGACAAGGAGACTAGGAGACAAGAAGACAAGGAGACACCTAGCGGCGCTGTCAGGATGTCTCTCGGTCTCCCGGTCTCCGTGTCTCCCGATCTCCCCGGTCTCCCGCCCCTCCTCGAGGCCCGCGAGCTGCGTTTCACCTACATGGCCGGCACGCCTCTGGCCGAGGAGGCCCTGCGCGGCGTGAGCTGTGCGGTGTATCCCGGCGAGACGCTGGCGCTGCTCGGCGGCACCCAGGCCGGCAAGAGCACCTTGATTGAATTTTTTGCCGGGCTGCGTGTCCCGCCGCGCGCTCAGCTGTTCGCCGCCGGTCAGGATGTCGCCGCCCCCGGCTTCGACCTCGACGGGCTGCGCGAGCGGGTGGGGATTGTGTTTCAGCAGCCCGAGACGCAACTCTTCGAGGAGACAGTGGGCCTCGATGTGTCGTTTGTGCCGCGCCGCCGCAAGCTGCCCCCCGCCGAGTCGCGCGCCATCGTCGAGCGCGTGCTCTCCGAGGTCGGCCTCGACTACGAGACCTTTCGCTTGCGTTATGTCTACGCCCTTAGCGGCGGCCAGAAGCGCCGTGTGGCCATCGCTGGCGTGCTCGCCGCTGGCCCCCAGGTGCTGATCCTGGACGAGCCTGTGGCCGGGCTCGACCCCAGGGGCCGCGCCGAGCTGGCCGCGCTGGTGGCCGACCTGACGCGCCGCCAGGGCCTGACGGCCATCCTCGTGGGCAATACCATCGACGAGCTGGCCGAGTTGGCCGACCGCGCTGTGGTGCTGCACCAGGGCCGCGTGGTGATGGAAGGCCCCCTGCGCGAGCTGATGCGCCGCGCCGAGGAGCTGCACGCCCTTGGCCTGGAGCTGAGCGAGTCCGCCGAGGCCGCTCTGGTGCTGCGGCGGGTCTTCCCCGATCTCCCCACCGACCTGCTGCACGCCGAGGATCTCGAGGCGGCGCTCGCCGCACGGCTCGGCCTGCCGCCAGACGCCGAGCCAGGGCCAACAGCGGCCCTGCCAGTGGACGAGCACGCCAATGGCAGTTGAGTTCTCGCGCAATATCACCTTCGGCCAGTATCTCGACCTGGGCTCGCCCATCCACCGGCTCGACCCACGCACGAAGATTGTAGGCACCGGCCTGCTAATGTTCGCGCTGCTCACGGCGCGCACCTTTCCCGCGCTAGGCGTGGCGCTGCTCAGCGCGATCCTGGTTCAGGTGCTGGCGCACATCCCGCTGGGCTACACCCTGCGCGGCATGCGCCTGCTCTTCACCACCATGCTGATCATCTTCTCGCTGCAAGTCTTCTTTTTCGCCAACCCCCGCGACCCCTGGTGGCAGTGGGGCATCCTCTCGCTCTCCTGGGATGGGCTGCGCCAGGGACTGCTCACGCTCTCACGCGTGCTGCTGCTCTACTACTTCACCAGCACGCTCATGTTCACCACGGCGCTGATGGATCTGGCCGATGGCATGGAGGTGATGCTCGACCCGCTCAAGCGCCTGCGCGTGCCGGTGAACGAGCTGGTGATGACCTTCGTGATCGCGCTGAAGTTTGTGCCGCTGCTGGTGGCCGAGCTGGAGCGGCTGATCAAGGCGCGTGCGGCCCGTGGCGAGCGCTTCAACCAGGGCAGCATCGTCGAGCGCGGCCGCAAGGTGGGCGCGGTGCTCATCCCGCTGTTTGTAAACGCTCTGAGCCGCGCCGAGGTGCTGACGACCGCCATGAACGCGCGCTGCTACCGGGGCGGCCAGGGCCGCACCAAACGCCGCGTGCTGCGCATGCGCCCCGCCGACTGGCTCGCCCTCGCCATTGTTATCGCCTTCGTCACAGCGATCTTCGCCGCCAGGCGCCTGCTTGTCTGACGGTAGACGGTAGACGGTAACGTCCCGCACCGTCCACCGTCCACCGTCCACCGTCCACCGTCCACCGTCTGCTCCACCGTCCACCGTCCACCGTCTATCATCCGTCCAACACCAGACATTATGATCGAGCGCGCCCTCGCCCACCTCGACACGGCTGCCCTGGAGCAGTTTCTCGTTGCCCTCGTGCAGACGCCCAGCGTCTACCTGCCCGGCGTGCCTAGCGCCAACGAGGAGGCCGCAGCTCGCCGCGTCTTCGAGCTGCTGCGCGGCTGGGGTTGGTCGCCCCGCTGGGAGGAGGTGGCCCCTGGCCGCCCCAACGTGATCGCAGAGCTGCGCGGCAGCCTCGGCCCCGGCCCGCTTCTGCTGATGGAGGGCCACACCGATGTCGTTACACCTGGCGACCTGGCGGCCTGGCGCGACGACCCGTTCGCGGGCCGCGTGGAGGGGCGCACGCTCTACGGGCGCGGCGCCTGCGACATGAAGGGCGGCCTGACGGCGATGCTCTTCGCCGCCCGCGCCTTGCAGCTCGCCGGGGCGCCGTTCGCGGGCACCTTGCGCTTGCTCGTGCCAGTGGACGAGGAAGGCCTGATGCTCGGCGTCAAGGCGCTGGTGGCGCGCGGCCACGCCGACGGCGCCATAGGCTGCATCGTGTGTGAGCCAGAGGGCGGCGAGCTTTGCGTGGCCCAGAAGGGTTCGCTGCGGCTGCGCCTGCTCTCGTACGGTCGCATCGCCCACGGCGCAATGCCCCACACCGGCGTGAACGCACTAGCCGGAATGGTGCGCTGGCTCGGCCGCGTGCTGGAGCTGGAGGGC
>JAYUYB010000588.1:0-8336 GCA_043752655.1 Chloroflexota bacterium | reverse complement strand
TTCACACCCGCCTTCTGGGCGGCCTCGGCGGCGGGGGCGATCTGGTCGCCCGCATTGTTCGAGAGCATCACCGCGCCCACCTGCTGGGTGGCGGCGTTAGTCATCACCTCGATCTGGCCGGCCACCGAGTTCTCCGCCGTGGGGCCGGTGAACTCCAGCTTGCCGATGTTGCCAAGCTCCTTGTGGGCCTCTTGCGCCCCGTCGTTGGCCTGGTCGAACACCGCGATGCCGAGGAACTTCGGCAGCAGGATCATGTCGATATCCAGGCCGGCCACAGCCTCGATCACGCCGCCGGCGGCTGGCGCGGTGGTGGGCGCGACGGTGGCGGCGGGGGCCGTGGTGGCGGCAGGGGCGGCGGTGGCCGCAGGGGCGGCGGTGGCAGCGGGAGCTTGTGTGGCCTCGGCGACGGGGGCGGCGGTGGGCACGGCGGCGGGGGCGCCACCGCAGGCGGCCAGCAGCATGGCGAACAGGGCGACGAGCGACGCCATCAGGGTACTAGTCTTGCGCATTGGAACAACTCCTCTATCGTAGAGCGAATGGGCGAACGGCCATGTCCGAGGATTACAGATTGCGGATTGCAGATTACGGGCGGGGCCACGTCATAGTCGGCAGGCGGGCGCGTGAACGCGCGCCGTGGTGGCTCGGTGCGCCGGGCGCCCGCCTGCGCGGGCGTGTCTGGAGGCGTCGGCGCAGGCCGGCGCGCAGCCGCAGGCCCTTCCGCTGCGGTTTCAACCGCCGGATGCTGGCAACAGCGCCAACCATGACGTAGCCCTAGATTACGGGCTGGGCGGCTTACGATTTTTGCATTACATCCCTGTCACCTCCTTTCGCTGCGCGCGACGCCGCTGCAGCACGGCGCGCACGTCTTGCACGAGGTTCGGGAGCAGCACCGAGAGGATGAGCAGCACCCCCACCACGCCGGTCTGCGTGTTGCCGGTGATGTTGACCAGCGACATGCCGTTGCGCAGGTTGAGGATGATCAGGATGGCGAGGCCAACGCCAAACAGGTTGCCGGTGCCGCCGAAGATGCTCACGCCGCCCAGCAGCACCATCGTGATAATGTCGAGCTCGAAGCCGTCGGCGGTGTTGCCGCGCACCGCACCCAGCCGCGCCGCCAGCAGCACGCCAGCCAGCGCAGCCACCAGCCCGGAGGCGATAAACAGCCCCAGCTTGAGCCGTGGCACGCGCACCCCGGAGTAGCGCGCCACCTCGCGGTTGTTGCCCACCACGTAGACCAGGCGCCCGATGCCTGAGAAGTTCAGCACCACCAGGGCGACGAGGTAGAGCACGAAGAAGAGCACGAGCGCGAAGGGCAGCGGGCCGAGCCAGGGCTGCTGCCCAAGCGTGTTGAACCACTCGGGGAAGCCGCTGATCGAGGTATCCTCCAGCAGGATGCGCGCGGCGCCACGGTAGCCGATCAGGCCGGCCAGGGTGACGGCGAGCGACGGCACGCCCACGTAGGCTACCCAGAAGCCGTTGAAGGCCCCGCAGAGCGCGCCGGCACCCAGGGCGCCGAGCACGGCGAGCGGCATGGCAACGCCCTGATTGAACAGGTATGCCAGCACACAGGCCGCTAGCCCCATCACCGAGGCGACGGAGAGATCGATCTCGCCATTGATGATGATAAAGGCCATCACCAGGGCCACGATGATCTTCTCGATCGACAGCTGGAACAGATTCACCTGGTTGTTCACGCCGAGGTAGACGGGCGTAAACGCCGCGTTGAAGGCCACGACGACCAGCAGAATCAGCAGGAGCAGGCCCTCCCAGCTGATCAGACGGCGCAGGCTAGACGCCATGGCTGCTCTCCTTAGGGGTGGGCGCGGCCTCGCTCGTGGTCCGCGTTTTTAGCTCGTTGGGCGCCCAGAGCCGCCGCAGCCAGCTGAGGATCACCGCGTCGGAGGCGACGGCCAGCAGGATCAGCAGGCCGAGGATGGCGTCGCGCCAGAACTCGCTGATGCCGAGCCAGCGGATCAGCCCCTGGCCGAGCAGGTCGATCAGGAAGGCGCCGAGCAGCGCGCCCACCACGCTGCCCGAGCCGCCAAAGGTGTTGACGCCGCCCACCACCACGGCTGCCACCGACTGTAGCTCCAGCCCCTGGCCGGCCACGACGGTGATGTTGCCGAAGCGCGAGAGGAACATAAAGCCGGCCAGCCCCGCCAAAGCGCCGCAGATCACAAAGGCCAGCAGCACGATCCGCCGCCCCGGCAGCCCCACGAAGCGCGCCGCCTCGGGGTTCGAGCCGATCGCGTAGAGCCGCCGCCCAAACTGGGTGTAGACAAGCACCAGCTGGAAGACGATCACCACGGCGATGGCGACGGCCACCATCGGGCGCACGTTGAACTCGCCGAGCGAGAAGAGCGCCTCCTGCGCTAGCCCCGGCACCCAGGGCGGCACCATGTCGGTGGTGACGGTCTTGGCGTCGGAGTAGTTCACCAAAATCATGCGGAAGATCGCCAGCGTGCCAAGCGTGGTAATAATCGAGGGCACGCGCCCGTAGGCCACCAGCACCCCGTTGACCAGCCCCAACACGGCGCCGACGCCGCAGGCCAGCAGCACGGCCATTAGCGGCGGCAGATCAGGGTTGCCGTTCAGCTGCATGCCCACGAAGTAGGCGCTGAAGCCGACGATGGAGCCCACCGAGAGATCGATATTGCGCGTGAGCACCACCAGCGTCTGCCCCACCGCCACCACGCCCACAATCGCCACGCTGGAGGCGATGCGGTTGAAGGTGCGGGCGCTGAGAAAGTTCTCGATCTGGGTGCCGAAGATCAGCAGGGCCACAATGATCAGGGCGATCAGGCTCAGCTCGCGGAGCTGCTCGGGCCGGACCCAGCGCTTGAATGTATCCATAAGCTAACCTTCGCTCACTGCGCTCGCTCGGGCGATTGAATGACCGGGTGACCGGGTGACCGGGTGACATGTCGGGTTGCCGCTAGGAGTCACCGTGTCACCCGGTCACCGTGTCACCTACCCCGACTCCTGACCCATCGCGGCGCCGAGCACGCGCTCCTGGGTGGCCTCGCCCCGGCTGAAGATACCCATCTGGCGGCCCTCGCGCATCACCAGCACGCGGTCGCTCATCGCCAGCACCTCGGGCAGGTCTGAGGAGATCATGATGATCGCGAGGCCCTGGGCGGCCAGGTCGTCGATCATCTGGTGGACCTCAGCCTTGGCGCCTACGTCGATGCCGCGCGTGGGCTCGTCGAGGATCAGCAGGCGCGGGCGCGTGTTTAGCCACTTGCTCAGCATCACCTTCTGCTGATTGCCGCCAGAGAGCTTGCTCACCTCCACCTCTACCGAGTTGGCGCGGATCGCCAGCCGCTTGCGAAACTGCTCGGCGTCCACCGCCTCGGCCCGCCCACGGATCAGCCCAAGCGCGCTGAGATAGCGGCGCAGCGTTGGCAGCGTGATGTTCGCGGTGATCGACATAGGCAGCGAGAGCCCGAGCGCGCGGCGGTCCTCGCTCACGTAGGCGATGCCCAGGCTCATGGCGTGGTTGGGGTCGCGCACGCGGTGGGCGACGCCGTCGATAAGCAGCTCGCCGCTGTCGGCGGGCTCGATCCCAAACAGCGCCAGGCCCACATCGGTGCGGCGGGCGCCCACCAGGCCGGCGAAGCCCAGCACCTCGCCCTTGTGCAGCTCGAAGCTCACGCCCTCGAACGCGCCCGTCTTGCCAAGGCCGCGCACGCTCACCAGCAGCTCGTCGGTGACGGTCTTGCTGCGCGGGAAGAGCTGCTCGACGGTGCGGCCGGCCATGGCGCGGATGGCGCTCTCGGGCGTCACGTCGGCGCGTGGGGCGGAGGAGATCAGGCGGCCATCGCGGAAGATCGTCACGCGGTCGGCGATCGAGAAGACCTCCTCCATGCGGTGCGAGATAAACAGGATGGCCACGCCCTGATCGCGCAGGCGGCGGGCGAGCGTGAAGAGCTGCGCCACCTCGTGGGCGGAGAGCGCCGCAGTGGGCTCATCCATAATCAGCACGCGCACCTTGAGCGAGAGCGCCCTGGCGATCTCGACCGTCTGCTGAGTCGCGACAGTGAGGCCGCGCGCGGGCTGGCGCACATCAAGCTGCACATCGAGCTGCGTAAGAATCGCCTCGGCCTCGCGCTGCATCTGGCGCCAGCGCACAAACGGGCCGCGCCCGGCGTGGGTGATAAAGATATTCTCGGCGACATTCAGGTCCGGGTACATCATCGGCTCCTGGTAGATCGCCGCGATGCCGTGGCCCTGGGCTGCGATCGTGCTGCCGATCTTGACCGGACTGCCGTCGAGCAGGATGGCGCCGGTGTCGGGCTGGTGGACGCCCGTCATGATCTTGATCAGGGTGGACTTACCGGCGCCATTCTCGCCGAGCAGGGCGTGGATCTCGCCTGGGTAGAGCGTGAGGCCAACGCCGTCGAGGGCCTGGGTGCTGCCGAAGCGCTTGCTGATGCTGCGCATCTCAAGGGTGGGCGGCGGGAGGGTGGAAGCCGTCATTGGATTGCCGATTTTGCATTCACACAATATCGATCGGGAACAGCCCCACAAACGGGGCGCTCTTCGCGTCGGCGTCGGGGCCAGCCGTGATCAGGCGTTCGATGCTGGCGACCGGGCAGAAGCTGGTAAGGGCGTTGACGCCGAGCTTGCTGCTGTCGAGCACCGCGATCACGCTGGCGACGTGGCGCACCATTGCCGTCTTGAGCAAGCCCTCGGGTATCGAGCTCTCGGTGAGACCTTTGGCGGCTGTAAGGCCACGCGACGAGAAGAAGCCCTTTGCCGCGTGCAGCCGCTCCAGCATCTCCTCGGCGAGCGTCCCGGTGAGCGAGCCAGTCTCGCCGCGCACCTGCCCGCCGATCACAATCGTGGTGATGGCCGGATGGGCGCCCAGGGCCAAGGCGAGGTGCATGCCGTTGGTGATCACCGTGAGGTTGCGGCGGTCCGCGAGCTGGCGGGCGATGGCGTAGGCGCTGGTGCTGGCGTCGAGCATAATCGTGTCGCCGTCGGTGATCAGGGCCGCCGCCGCCCGCGCGATGCGCTCCTTCTCTGCGGCCCGCTCCTTGAGCCGGGCGGCGAAGCTGCCCTCGGGCCAGAGCGGTCGCTCCAGCACGGCGCCGCCCCAGACACGCCGCAGCAGGCCCTCACGCTCCAGCAGGGCGAAGTCGCTGCGGATCGTCACATCGGAGACGCCGAGCTGCTCGGCGCAGGCCTTCACCGTGATCTGGCCGCTGCGCTGGAGCAGCGCGAGGATCTGGTCGCGCCGGACCTCAGGCGGGACGATCTCGGCGTCGTTATCGCTCATCAGCGCCTTGTCGCGTTGGGGCATTGCAGCTAGCGCACATCGGCAGCAGTCCGCCACAAATGAGCCACGAAGCCCACGAAGGGTACGGAGGTTGCTTCCTATCGCCTTCACTTCGTGGCCGTCGTGGGCTTCGTGGTTCAAACACTCGGGCAGGTCATCGCAGGGATTACGCTATCCTACATTGAGCTTCGAGATTTGTCAAGTACTTGCGAGTTCTTTCAAGTTGTGTCTTTTTTCGCAAACTGCTACGTGCTAGGCGCGACCGGAATCTGTCTCACCAGGGCCTAACTCGTTCCGCGCATCGTGCCAGCGGATCAGCCCGCCCTCGGCGGCTGGGGTATGCGGCGCAAGGTAGTAGATGTAGCCTTCAATCGCGAGCACCAGGATCACCAGGCCGAGCAGGTAGGCCGCGAGCACATCGCTGAGCCAGTGGGCGCCGAGGATAATCCGTGACGGGCCGATCAGCAGCAGCAGCGCGACAAGCGGGGCGCCGAACAGCCAGCGCCAGCGAGTGTGGGGCATGCGCGTGAGCACGAGGCAGAGCAGAAAGCCAAAAAAGACGGTGTAGAACATGACGTGGCCGCTCGGGAACGAGAACCCCTGCTCGGGCACAAACACCTCGACGAGCGTGTTGATCGGGCGCGGGCGACCAATCGTGTACTTGATCAGCGCGTTGACCAGACCCTGGCCGACGGTGATGCCAAGCAGGTACAGACCATCGCGCCAGCCGAGCAGCAGCCCGATCAGCAGCGTGCCGACCGCAACGGTGAGCGCGGACCAGGGCGTGTAGCCGAAGATCGACACGCCGTACATCAGGCGCGAGACCAGCGCCAGTTGATGCTCCTGGAGCTCCTGGGTAAACCAGACATCCACAGGGAGCACGGTATACAGCCGCGCCAGCAGCGTCAGGCCGACGACGAGGGCGAGGGCCAGCAGCGCGCCGATCAGGATCAGGCGGTGGCGCCGCCGCGCATCGTAGATCAGGCTGTGCAGCAGGGCGAAGCGTCGGCGGGCCTCGGGATGGCGCGGCGGGGGTGGGGCAACAGCACCACGTAAACGGTTGTCCATAACGGCGTCTCGTTCTAACAGGGCGAGCATGATTCGCTCAGCATATCAACTCCTGTGCCAGCTGCGCTACAGCTCCACCACCACAGCGCCGATCTGCTGAGCGCAAACTCACGGCCCGCTGCACCTTATTGGGCAGAGCAGGCCGTAAGTGCAACGAGCTGTGGCCAAATGCCTTGCGCTTGGCACCAATGAGCGCGCCCGGAGCTACCTCGCCAGTAGCGGCAGCCATACTCGTGGCGAACGCGGCGCATCGCTTGGCGCAGCGACGAGCCGCAGCCGCCCGACGACAGGGATGGCCACGATCCCGCTCCCACCGACCTCCAGCGTGAAGATGACACTGCCAACTTGTGGCGTCGTCACTTTCGCGTCCAGCGTATACGTCGCACTGTTACCGACGGCGAGCGTGCCACCGGAAAAGCCCACATCGCTCACAAGAAAGCCGCTTCCGCCGGTGAGCGCGCCGCTGCCCGCCTCGACAGCGACGGCTGAGACGATCTGGAGATTCGCCCCGGCGATCTGCTGCACCGAGGCTGTCCCGACGCTTTCCAGGCGAACTGTGAGCCTGATTCGCTCGCCAGGCCTGGCATCGGCGCTGCCTGGGCGGCTCAGGTTCGCCACGCTGCCCACGGCGGATAGCAGCGGCTCGCCCTGGCTAGCCGCCTGAACCGCCATCGGCTCACTCAGCGCGCTAGAGCTGCCGATCCGCGTGGGGTAGGCCTGGTCGTTCAGGGTGCTGCCGGCGAGCACGCTCACGTTGCCGTCTGGCACAGGCCCGCTAAAGCTGAAGGCCCCACCGGCATCTGCGACGACAGGGGCCTGGCGGCTGATCACGCCGCCGACGAGGAAATAGATATCCACCAGGGAGTGCGGGCTGGCTACCCCGAGCACTTCTACGACGGCGGGGCTCCCCGAGCGGGCGGTGCTGCTGATGCTCGGTGTCAGCGCCCAGTGATTGGCGTGGGTGGGGAGCTCGTCGCCGCCCAACACACCCGCGCCCACCAGGCCCGAGAGCCCGCGCGGGAAGGGGTCGCGGACGGTCACGCGCTGCGCGGCGTCGGTGGTATCGGCAAGAACGGTGACGGACGCACCGAGCAAGTCGCTGTTGGCCTCGCCGCTGCCGCCGATCGCGTCGCCGATGCGGGCGTCGTCGCCGGTGACCCCGACAACGATGCCGCCCTTGATCAGGCTGCGGTGGACGACCGCGTGCGGCCCGTCGATGCCGAGCGCAAGGATGGGGGCGGCCACCTCAAGCGGGCTGCCGTCGGGATCGTAGGCCTGGCCGAACGCCACGGCACAGACATCGGTGTCGGCACCGATGAGCTTCAGAGCGACCCGTGGGCCGGTGATCGCCGCATTGGAGAGCGTGATATTGCGGAGCGTCGCGCCAGCGCCCAGGCTCATGATCGGCCCGCTGCTCAGGCCGGGCAGCGCCTCGATGTTCAGCAGCGGGCGGTTGGCGGCGCCGCAGGGCTCGTCGCGGGTTCGCCCAAGGCTTACGTCAGGCCCAACCACAAGGGTCTTAGTGACGAACACGGCGTCGGCGGGGCCGATGTCGCCAATGCGAACGGTGTCGCCCGGCTGCGCGCGCTCCAGCACAAAGCGGATCGACCCGCTATGGGTGGCCGCATCGCCATCGACACCATCTTCGCTGGGGCGGTCCACCGTCCACGTAACGCCAGATCCTGCGGCGGCTGGGCGCGGCACGAGGGCGACCCCGCCAAACAGGAAGGCTGCCAGCAGGGCAAGGAGGCCGATTACTCGCGATTGCATAGGGGCGCTCCATCTGGCTACCTCGCAGCACCGCTACCGGTCTGCGAGACGGTATACCATAGCAGAGACTCTTCCGCGGAAGGGGGGACAGCCGCCGAAGGCGCCTCTGCTATGGCCGAGCTTGGCGTGCCATCCATCAGGGGGAACTAATGGCGCCGCCACGGGAAGAGGCAAAACCGTCGTAGTACTCGGTGCCGCTGAAGCCGCTGCCGATGCC
>JAYUYB010000587.1:0-8339 GCA_043752655.1 Chloroflexota bacterium | reverse complement strand
TTCTGGGGCGGCAGCATCTGCACGCTCGTCCAGCCGATCTGGACCGTCGCCGTGCGGGCCTGCCGCGTGCCATTGCCCGGAATCGCGACCGTGCGGGTGCCCTGCCACGCGACCTGCGCGGCCACGGTCGCCAAGCTTTCTCCACCGACCAGCCCACGGTCGTAGGTCGCACGCACCACCAGATCGGTGCGGTCGTCGCGCGGCGCGATAAACAATGGATAGAGGTCGGCCTCCCGGTCGGCGACCACGATGATGCGGGTGGCCGCGGGGACGAGCGCCTGCACCTGCGCCAGGGTGGTGAGCCAGCGTTGACTTTCCTTCGCGGCTTGGGGTCGTGTGCGCGCTTTCCGGCCTTTGCTGGTCGCATCACGCGTCCAGACGGCTTGGTGGAGCAGCCCCAGGGGCACGCCCGCCAGCGTGGTGGCGAGGCCCGAATGCACCTTCAGGCCGCGACACAAGGCGTTGTCCAGATGCCCAAGCCCGGTGGTATGGGGATGGGCGCTGTCGTTCAGTTCGGTCGTATCTTGCAAAACCAGGATGGTCTCATGGCAGCGGACTCGGTCAAGGGTGGCGTCCCGATGCGCGGCGCGGATGGCGTCAGGCCGAATCTGATCCGAGGCAAAGAAGCGATAGGCGGCTTTGGTGGCCGCCCAATCCCCACGCGCCTGCGGGATACTCCCGGTCGGGTTTGCCAGTTTGGCGGCGACGATCCGGATGAGGCGCTGGGTGAGGCGGGCATCGCCAAAACGTGCGGTCGCCAGTTCCTGGGCGGCCCATGTCTGGCTGGTGGGAAGGGGATGATTCATGCCAGTAGCCTACCACAACGGTGGGTGCGTCGACTTGTGGGTAATGGATAGGTCCTGGGGGTCCAGCACCATCACCCGCTATGAACACACATTATCGTCCGCGCCAGCCAGTCCGTTCTGCCCTCGCGCCCAGTGCTACTCCTCCCCCTGTCCCCACCTATTGCTCGCTCACCAAGCCGACTGTAACCAGCATAGCAGATCGCTGGGTATACGCTTACGCCTGATGGGGTTCCTCCCGCGCAAGCGCCTCCTCCGGCTATCCTGCCTCTGCGCACAGCCGGTATTCCTCCCCCTCACGCCCGGCCTGAGCCATAAGGCCCAGAGGTCGAGCGCGCACGGCAGTGTCGCTGCTGCGTCAATCCACGCTCAATAGATAGAAGCTTTTCGTGGGCGCAGGCCGCCAGACGCTGCCTGCCCAGAGCCCGCGTGGGAGATCGCATGCCGCCAACTCGGTTCGGCAGGCTCTGCCGTGCGCCATAAGGAACTCACTATGACGTCCAATCGCTGGATCCTACGCCTCTTCGCGGGGCTGTTTGTCTCGAGCCTGCTCGCTGTCCTGGTGTTGCCGCTCGCCACCCGCAGCATGAGCGCTAACACCGCCACGTTCGACGGCATCGTTGGCATCACTGAGGGCGCCACCGCTTCAGGTCGGCTTAACCTTCAGGCGCTAACGACCGGCAATGTGCGTGAGGTTGGCTTTCGCCTCAGCGGGCCCACTCCACTCGCCTTCACCGACAAGGCTGCACCCTATTTCTTGATGGGCGATAGCGGTGGCACGCCCGTCGGCTGGGACAGCACTAAGGTTCAAGACGGCGCCTACTCCCTGAGAGTCACCGTCACCGATAGCACGGGTCGCCACTACATCAAGAAGGTAAGCTTTTCCGTAGCTAACACAGCCGCCCCCCAGCTCAAGCTACCTGTCTTCGCCGGTAGCCTCAACGCGGCCTGGCAGAACTGGTCGTGGGCCACCCAGGTGGACTTCGCCAGCTCTACCATGCGCCGCACAACCAACCCCGTGATCGCCGTCACCTATCAGCAGCCTTGGTCGGGCCTCTTCCTGTACGCCAACGGCTTCAATATCAGCGCCGCCAATGAGCTGCGCTTCTGGGTCCACGGTGGCGGTCTCGCCGGTCGCCAAATCTCCCTGGTACTGCGCGACTCGTCCGAGCGCGACCTGCGCCTCCAGATGATTTCGCCCCAGTCGAATGCCTGGACCGAGGTGGTGGTGCCTATCAGCGGCATGTTCCCCGACGGTAAGGTCAAGGGGATTATCTTGCAGGAGTTCGGTGGCGGCGCTCAGCCCCCCTTCTACATTGACGATGTGGCCTTCGTATCCGTCTCTCTCGCCCAGCCTCTCCCGCCCGTGGCGCCCCAGCCGACCGCCGCGCCTGTCCAGCCGACCGCCGCGCCTGTCCAGCCGACGCCAATCCCAGCTCCGCAGCAGCCTGACGCTTTCCTTGCCACCTTCGACGGCAACCCAGCCAGCCCGCAGCCCTTCCGCGCCGCCGACTGGGACATCACCGTCCACTCCCGTGGACGTAATCAGTCCAGCACCCTAGACCCGATCGCGGCGAACCACGGCGCCGACTGTGGTGGCCCCCCCGCAACCCACACGATCAGCAGCTACGACGATGCCGTTTTCAACTGTCGCAACCATATCATGACCGCGATCAATGGCGCCGACTATGGCCTCATCTACCTGACGCCCAACCGCATGGCGGACTTCTCCAAAGGGGAGACGGTGATCCGCTTCGATATGTCGACCCTGCGCACTTCCGAGCGCGACTGGGTGGATCTCTGGATCACGCCCTACGAGGAGAACCTTCAATTCCCTCTGGAGAACTGGCTGCCCGACCTGCAGGGTGCGCCGCGCCGTGCTGTCCATGTGCGTATGTACCTCACCGGCCCCACCAACAACATGACTGCTTTCGCCGCCGCCATCGTGCGCAACTTCGCCTACGAGAAGCTCCCCACCACGGGCGACTGGCGGGGCTACGAGAACGTGCTCACCCCTGACGCCGCCCGCCGCGACACCTTCGAGGTCCGCCTCACCCGCACGAGCATCAAGGTTGGCCTGCCCAACTACAACTACTGGTGGGTGGACACCACCTTCGCCGACCTTGGCTGGGACCAGGGCATCGTGCAGCTCGGCCATCACTCCTACAACCCGGCTAAGTGCGCCGGCTGCCAGGCCAACACCTGGCACTGGGACAACGTGAGCATCGCGCCGGCCCGCCCTTTCACCATGCTTCAAGCTGATGTAGACGTTGCCACCGGCGCGAATCCGGTGCGGGTGCAGTTCGCCCAGCCCGCCCCAGCCAACGCCAACCTGCGCTTCTCCGGCATCGGCGCGCAGCTCGAGCTAAGCTTCGACGGTGGCGCCAGCTGGCGACCGGCTCAGCGCCAGGCCCAGGAGGGCAATGCTGCGCATCACGCTAGCTCTTTCTGGATGCCAGTCCCCCAGGGCACGCAGGCCGTAATGGTGCGCGGCCAGAGTTGGGCAGGCGGCAACTGGTACATGCGCGACTTCGCTATCTGGTCGCGTTAGCCACCCGTCGCCCGCACACAAAGCCCCCACGCGCAGCGCTGCGCGTGGGGGCTTCAAAGTGGCGCGCTGCCGGCGCTGCTTAGGGCTGCCGCATAATCAACGCCACATCGTCAACATAGAACGGGTCAAGGTAGCCCTCGTCGTTCTTGATCTGAATGCCCGTGACATAAGTGTAATCCGGCGTAAAATGGTCGTCAAGCCAGACCACCACCTCGGCCCACTCGCCGGGCGCAATCGCCCGGTTGATATCCAGAAAAAACAGGCGCGTTTCGGGGAACAGCGGCTCCTCGCCCAGGATCCGGCCCTCGGGAACGGTCGCCGAGCGGTCGTCTGGCACGAAATACGGAAACTTCTTGCTGCCGTACACTGTGACGATCAGCCCGTCAGTCGGTAAAATTGCCTCGCCACCGCTCACACGGAAGCGCACCCCCAGCACATCCTCGCGCTTGTAGTTGCGCGGCGCGCTGCGGGCCACCCCGAAGATCAGGTTGCTAAACGCTTTGGTTGGGCGCGCCTCGACTGCCAGCGCGCTCTCGTAGGTGAAGGCGTCGCTCTTGAGATCGTACTCCACGCCATTGCTTGACCGCAATGTCCACCCCGGCGTCAGCAGATCGTCGTAGACCTGAATATCAACAGTCTGTGCCACTACTACGGTCGCTTCGCGGGGAGCCACTGTTGGCGCAGGCCGCACTGTGGGCAGCACCGCTGGCTTGGGCGTTGGTCGCAGGGCAGCTGTATCGTTGAAAATTGGTGCGACCGTCGGCACAATCACCGTCGGCTCACGCACCTGCTGCCCACAGCCCGTGGCAACTGCCGCGAGCAGCATCGTGAGGCCAATTGTCGCAAGGCGATCTCCCACGGCCTTACTCCTGTGGGAGCAGATTCAAGATCCAGCGCGGGGTCTGAAGCTGCACACGGTTGAGTATCACGCCCAGCACCGGCAGATGCTTGATCGCATCAAGCGCCTCTTTCACGGTGTTTGTCTGGGTCACGCCTTGGCGCACTACCACGCAGGTTGCCTCGCTCTGCGACGCTAGCGCGATCGCGTCGCTGGTGATGGCAAGGGCCGGGATGTCGAGGAATAGGTAGTCGTATTGCTCGTGAAGCGTCGCAAGGAAGCTTTTCAGCTGCTCGCTGCGCGCCAGCACGGCCCGTTGGTGCAGGGGCACCATTCCAGCGGGCAGCAGATCCAGGTTCGGCAGGCTGGTCTTGATCAGCGCCGCTTCCAGGGCCGCTTCGCCCCGTAGCAGTGCGGCCAGGCCAGGGCTCGGCGGAAATGGCGGCGGTCCGGCTGGCTCCACGGGCGCTCGCTTGCGGCGGCCCTTCGCCGCCGACTGGGCTGGCTGGCCCGCCAGCAACGCTTGGAGGCCAGGCGACCACCAGTTCAGCTCTACCACACAGACGCGAGCGTTAACGTCGCTGGCGAGCGTAGCGGCAATCGCCAGCGTGTTGTAGGTCACGCCCTCACCCGACAGCGCGGCAATACAGGAGACCGAGCGCGGTAGGGTGGACTGATACATCAGCCCTGTGAGCATGCGGCGCAGGTTGGTCGTCACCTCTGCGGGGATGCACAAGAGCGCTTTGCCCTCAGGCGTGCGCAGCGTCAGGTCGCCCTGCTCAACAGGTGCGGCGATCTCGGTAGCGGCAAGTGTCATCACGTCTCTCCTCTTAGGGCCTGCCTACTGGGCCGGCTTATCTTCCAGCTTCAGGTCGGCCAGGGGCTGCTCGGGGACAACAGCCTGCTTCTGCTTGCCGCGCCGCTTGTTTTTCTCCTTCTGAAGCTTCTCGCCATCGGCCACCAGGGCCAGCACTGGTAGTTGCAGCTCGTGGTGTACGTCGATCGGCATACGCAGGCTGCGATCCAGCAGCGCACCCCCTACAACAGCCACGGCGCTGAGAATAGTACCGACCACCACGAAAATGACCGCCGTGATCGCCATTTGCCTGAGCGAGGTCTCGGGCTCGGTTGGCAGCTTGGGCACATCGATGATGAGGTAGGTCTGGTCTACATCACTCTCGGCCTGCGACATCGCCAGCCGGGCGGACTCTTCCTTCTCGGTCGCGCTCTGGAGCCGCACATTTACCGATGTGATCACTTCCTGGTAACGCTGGATCTGCAACTGCTCGGCCAGGGGGCGCTCGCCGCGCACTGGGTCGAGGTTCACTTGAAGGTAGGTGTCGAGGTCGGCGCGCGCCTTATCGAGCTCCTGCCGGAGCGGCGAGATCAGGTCGGTGAAGAAGGCCTGGGCGACGGTGCTCTCCTGCTTATCCACATTCAGCTTCCAGGTCTTGTAGACCTTGATCGTCGCGTCGGCGAGCTGGTGGGCGATCTCGGGGCGGCTAAACGTGATCTCGAAGCCCATCAGGTTCTCACCGATTGCCGTCACCGTGAGCTGCTTGCGGTAGACGTCGATCAGCGCTGTGGCCCGCACGGGATCAGCCATCTCCGCCTTGAGATCAGTCTCGTCGATCACGGCCCGCACAAAAGCCTCAGTCCGCACCAGTTCCTGCAGGTCGGTCACGGCGACTGCGGCCGCCGTGTTCCAGACAAAGCCGTCGTCACGCACCTGATTAAGCGAGGCCAGCAGCGACTCCTTGCGCACATACACGGTGCCGTCTGACAGGTAGAGCGGGGTGGCGAGGTACAGGTATGCCCCAGCCACTGCGCTCATGAGGACGATCGGCAGCAGGTAGAGCCACCGATGGCGAAAGTAGTTCTCCAGGACGCGTAGCACAACCAGGCGAACCATAATGTATCCCTTACCATGTTATGAGTGTTGCGTCTAGGTTGTGGCAGATGGAGCACGCAACACGACGAACTCCCACTTGTCGTTGCGCGTATTCTAGGCGCGTGAGATAGCAGCAGCGTGACAGCGGAGGTGATCATTCGTTTATCCGCTTGCTCGCATTGCCACGCCTGGAGCGGAGCAATACGACTTGGAAGCCGCCTTAAACGTCTGTTTCTACTATGTGCATGCTGTCGATAGGCTGGCACATCAGCCTTAGTGGGGCTAACAGTTTTGTCACGCGCCTAAATCATTGTCTGCAAATCAGCTCTGAGCGCGTGTAGGCATATTCAGTTCAGCCTATCCATCTGTCATAAGAACTTCACGGATGCGAAGTAGACTGCCACCCGTTAGAGCTGTGGTCGCAAGCAACCGCATAAGCAGCCAAGGAGTAACGGTTCATGAAGGCAGTCATTCTAGCCGGCGGCTACGGCACCCGCATCAGCGAGGAGAGCGCGATCCGCCCCAAGCCCATGGTCGAGGTGGGCGGCAAGCCCATCCTCTGGCACATCCTCAAGACGTATTCGGCCCACGGCATCAACGACTTTGTGATCTGCTGCGGCTACAAGGCCTACATGATCAAAGAGTATTTTGCCAACTACTTTCTGCATACCGCCGATGTTACCTTCGATATGCGCTACAACACCATGCAGGTGCATCACGCCGTGACCGAGCCCTGGCGCGTGACGCTGGTAGACACCGGTGAGAAGACGATGACCGGCGGCCGCATCAAGCGCGTGAAGGATCATATCGGCAGCGAGACGTTCTGCCTCACCTATGGCGACGGCGTCGGCAACGTAGACATCAGCAAGCTTCTTGAGTTCCACAGGGAGCAGAACAGCTACGCGACCCTCACGGCAGTGCAGCCCCCCGGTCGCTTCGGCGCCTTTACCCTTGGCGAGAAGACCCGCATCGATACCTTTCAGGAGAAGCCCGACGGCGACGGCTCGGGCGCCTACGTGAACGGCGGCTTCTTCGTCTGCGAGCCCAAAGTGCTCGATTATATCCAGGACGACACAACAGTCTGGGAGCGCGAGCCTATGGAAAGTCTCGCCCGCGAAGGCCAGCTCAGCGCGTTTCGCCACGATGGCTTCTGGCAGCCAATGGACACCCTGCGCGACAAGAACTATCTCGAAGAGCTGTGGCTCAAGGAAAAGGCCCCCTGGAAGGTATGGTAGGCGCACACATTATGCATAACTACGATTTCATCATTGTCGGCGGCGGCATTATCGGTCTGTCCACCGCCATGGCCCTCGGCACTCGCTACCCTTCAGCACGCATTGTTGTGTGCGAGAAGGAGTCGGGCTGGGCCGCGCACCAGACGGGCAACAACAGCGGCGTGATCCACGCCGGGGTCTACTACAAGCCCGGCAGCCTCAAGGCGAAGTTCGCTCAGGCCGGCAGCCGCTCCATGGTAGAATTCTGCCAGGAGCACGGCATCGCCCACGAGGTCTGCGGCAAGCTGATCGTCGCCACCGAGCAGAGCGAGCTCGACCAGCTGGAGAAGCTTTTCCAGCGCGCGATCGCCAACGGCCTGCCGGTGCGCAAGATCGGCCCTGCCGAGATCTGCGAGCGCGAGCCCCACGTCCGGGCGATCGCCGGGATCTACTCGCCCACCACCGGGATCGTCAACTATCGCCAGGTGACGGAGGCCTACGCACGCATCGTGGCCCAGCAGGGCGGCGAACTCCGCCTCAACACCCGCGTGGATGGTATCCGCGAGCACGCCGATGGCGTAACGGTCGAGACCAGCACCGGCACGCTCCAGGGCCGCTTCCTGATCAACTGCGCTGGCCTGCACAGTGATCGCGTGGCCCAGGCTGCTGGCGTGCAGACGCGTATGAAGATCGTGCCGTTCCGTGGCGAGTACTACGAGACTGTGCCCGAGAAGCGCCATCTGGTGAAGACGCTGATCTATCCGGTGCCGAACCCGAACTTTCCCTTCCTCGGCGTCCATTTCACGCGCATGATCGACGGCACCGTACACGCCGGCCCGAACGCAGTGCTCGCTCTCAAACGCGAGGGCTACCGCAAGATCGACTTCAGCCTGCGCGACTTCGCCGAAGTGATGACCTACCCGGCCTTCTGGAAGCTCGCCGGCAAGTTCATGGACGAAGGCCTCAAGGAGATGCTGCGCTCTGCCAGCAAGGCGCTGTTTGTCAAGAGCATGCAGCGCCTGATCCCCGAGATCCAGGCCAG
>JAYUYB010000586.1:0-17445 GCA_043752655.1 Chloroflexota bacterium | reverse complement strand
GGATGCAGCCGGAGAACTCGGCGGTGCAGGAGCGCTCCAGGAACTCCACGAACATCGGCCGCACCGGCATGTCGTCGAAGTCGGCCAGGAACTCCTCGTTGCGCTTAAAGTGCGTCCGGTTGTAGTCGTGGGCGAACTCGTTCTTGATCCACTCGAACTCGTCGCGCAGACCATTCTTGTCGATGTCCAGCGCGTCGATGGCCTTAAAATCCGTCGTGTAGAAGCGCGGCGAGATCGCCGTCTCCTGGAGGGCGTGCTTGGTGGTCATGCTGAGGTCGGGCATCTGCTCCATTGCGGTCCTCCTTATGGGTGCTCCACCAGCTCATTCACCTCGACCAGGCTGCTGTTTTTGATCAGCGTGCGGCGCAGCCAGCTCGCCTTATAGAGCTTGATCGGGCTGCTGTAGCTGATCTCGCCGCTGGTCTGCCCGTTCAGATTGGGCATCGAGACGATCTCCAGCGTGTCGCCGGGCTGGATCTCCATGCCGTGCGGCAGATCGACGTGCAGGTGGAAGTGCTCGTGCTCGCTCTGGAGATGCACCAGCCCCTCGCCCTCGCGCAGCGTCTCGCGCTCGAACCAGCGCCAGAGCACGTACCCGCCAGCGGCCAGAAGCGCCACGGCCAGCAGTTTGCGCATACGGATCTCCCTTCTTATATGTAGTGCAGAATCTAAACTACAGCTCTATGCAGACGGTAGACAGTCAGAGCGATAGGCCGGGAATCTGTGTCATCTGTGGACAACAGGCTCGCGGATCGCTTCGACAAGCGTCACGTGGTAAAACCCGTTGCTCACCCGCTGCGTGCGCCCAACGCGCATGCCACAGTCCGCCAGGGTGGCGCGCACCAGCGCCTCCGGCATCATCTGGATGTCGGTGCGGCGCTGGCTTTTGGGGAACATACCGCCAACCCGGTGCAGCGCGGCCAGCAGCGGCGTGGATGGCGCGTAGGTGAAGAGCAGCGTGCCAGTGCAAAGCCCGGCCAGGTGCCGCAGCATCGGCGCGAATAGCGCCTCCGGGTAGTGGATCAGCACATCGAAGCAGGCCACCAGATCGTAGCGCCCGCGTAGCTCTTCGAGATCCGACACATGGCAGCTGATCTGCTCGGCGAGCCCCGCCTGCGCAGCGGCGGCGCGGGTGGCGTCAACCATCTGCGGGGCGATGTCGGCGGCGGTAACGCTAAGGCCGCGCCGGGCCAGAGCCAGGCTCCAGAGCCCTGTGCCGCACCCCGCATCCAACGCCGTGGCCCCCGGCGGGAAGCTTGTAGCCTCCAGCCAGCGCTCGGCGTGCGCCAGCATGGCCGCGTGGCCCACCCGGATCGAGCGCCGGATCGGCGAAAGCTCCGCCTGGCCGTAGATCGCCGACCAGCGTTCGAACCCCACCCCGTCGAAGTACTGGCGCAGCCGCGCTTTGTGCTGGGCGATGTCCAAGACGCATCCTCGCGCTCTGCGTGGAGAGCGGTTTGTAGTACAGATTGAAAACTACAGTTGTGCATCAGGAGTATAACACTATAGTCAATATTGACAGCAGTGATTCAAAGGGGGGGCAAGCTTAAAGATCGCGCGTTTATGGCTTCCTGGTGCGATTATTCTCAAGATAATACGGCGCGTCATATGGTCAAAATTGTATCACCCTTGTCTCTAGAAGCAATTTTAGGTATATAATTTTGAGGCTCCAACTACGTAGGCTCGCCCAGGGCTGGGCCATTGAGCCCGCGCAGGCGGGCTTGACACGCTGAGCCTGCGGCTTCAGCCGCCAGGCAATCGGTGCCGCCCGGCTCTCTGCCCTGGCACGCTTCTTGCTTGCCAGGCTGCGCTAGCCATCAGTTCCGACAAAGGTGAGTCTATGCAGACACGTCCCGCAGATCCTCCCTCGGCCGCCGACGAGATCGTGCGGCTGCACGAGCGCGTCGCCGAGCTTGAGCAGCAGCTCGCCCAGGCCCACGCCACAGGCCGCCACGAAAGCCCCGAGCAGCGCCGCTCCCGCGCGTCGCTCGCCTTTCTCGCCGAGGCCAGCGCCCTCCTCGCGGCCTCGCTCGACTACGAAGACACGCTCGCCCGCCTGGCCCGCGTGGCCGTGCCCCAGATCGCCGACTGGTGCGCCATCGACCTGAAGACCTCCGACAATGGCATCGAGCGCCTCGCTGTCGCCCATGTCGATCAGTCGAAGGTAGCTCTGGCCCATGAGATCTACCGGCGCTGGCCGCCCGACCCCAGCGCGCCCGCCGGTGTGCCCCAGGTGATCCGCTCCGGCACGCCCGAAGTCGTCTCCGTGGTGACAGAGGAGATGGTGCGTGAAGGCGTGCCCGACCCCGAGCTGCGCACAATCTTGCTCGCGCTCGGCCTGCGCTCATCGATGGTGCTGCCGCTCACCGCCCGCGGCCGCACGTTTGGCGCCATCACCCTGGTGAGCGCCGAGTCGGGGCGCTATTTCACCGCAGACGACCAGAGCCTGGCCGAGGATGTGGCCCGCCGCGCCGCCGTCGCGATCGACAACGCCCAGCTCTACCGCGAGCTCAGCCAGTTTCGCGCCACGCTCGACCGCACCCTCGACTGTGTGTTTATGTTCGACGCCGAGACGCTCTGCTTTTTCTATGTGAACCAGGGCGCCGTCGATCAGGTGGGCTACAGCGTCGAGCAGCTGCTGACCATGACGTTTCTCGACATCAAGCCTGAGTTTACAGCCGAGCGCTTCCAGGCCATGATCGCGCCCCTGGTGGCAGGCGACGTCTCGCTGCATACCTTCCAGACCGTGCATCGCCACAAGGACGGCCACGACGTGCCGGTGGAGCTCGCGCTGCAGTACGTGGACCCGCCGGAGGGCGACCCGCGCTTTGTGGCTGTGGTGCGCGACATCACCGAGCGCAAGCGTGTGGCGGCCGAGCTGTCTCGGCAGGCCGCAGTGCTCGCCGACCAGGCCCGCCTGATCGATCTGGCTCACGAGGCGATCATCGTGCGCGACGCGCAGGGCCACATCAGCGCCTGGAACCACGGCGCCGCCGAGCTCTACGGCTACGGCTCTAACGAGGCGCTTGGCAAAATTGCGCACGAGCTTCTGGCTATGCGCTTTCCCACCGAGGACGGCTTCTCCGTGCAGGATCAGGATCCCCTCCTGAGTGCGGGCGGCGCCTGGGAGGGCGAGCTGCTCCATACCCGCCGCGACGGCCAGCAGATCACTGTAGAGAGCCGCCAGGTGGCCGTGAACGACGCCACCGGCCAGCGCTTGCAGATCCTCGAGATCAATCGCGACATCACCGCCCGCAAGCAGGCCGAGGCCGATCTAAGCGACAGCGAGCAGCGCTATCGGACCCTGGCCGACGCCATGCCGCTCGTGGTTTGGACCGCCACGCCCGAC
This sequence comes from Chloroflexota bacterium, assembly GCA_043752655.1. Taxonomy (GTDB): domain Bacteria; phylum Chloroflexota; class Chloroflexia; order Chloroflexales; family Chloroflexaceae; genus OHK40. The sequence continues at coordinate 14,096 of JAYUYB010000586.1, read as the reverse complement.
GGCAAACTCGACTACTATAGCCAGCGCTGGTTCGACTATACCGGCATGACCTTGGAGCAGAGCTCGGGCTGGGGTTGGGAGCCCGTGCTCCACCCCGACGACCTACAGCCCTGCATCGACGTCTGGATGCACTCGGTGCAGACGGGCGCGTCCTACGAGATCGAGTACCGCTGGCGCCGTGCCTCGGATGGCGCCTATCGCTGGTGGCTTGGGCGGGCGCTGCCCGTGCGCGACGCGGCCGGCGCGATCAGCTACTGGGTTGGCACTGGCACCGATATCGACGACCAGAAGCGCAGCGAGGTTCAGCTGCGCCAGTATAGCTTGAGCCTGGCCCAGCTCACACGTCAGCTCGAGGAGCGCAACCGCGAGCTCGACCAGTTCGCCTACATCACCTCGCACGATCTCAAAGCCCCCCTGCGCGGCATCGCCAACCTGACCCAGTGGATCGAGGAGGATCTGGGCGAGCACGCCACCGCCGATATTCGCCAGCAGCTTGCGCTGCTCCAGGGCCGCGCCCACCGCATGGAGGCCCTGATCGACGGTATTCTTCAGTACTCGCGCGTGGGGCGCACGGGCGATCCTCCGCAGCTGGTGGAGCTGCCCCGGCTGCTCGCCGAGCTGATCGACTTGTTGGCCCCGCCGCCCGGCGCGGTGAGCGTCGACCCCGGCATGCCCACAATCATCGCGGAGCGCGTGCCGCTTCAGCAGGTGCTGCATAATTTGATCAGCAATGCGGTCAAGCATGGCGGGCCAGCCGTGCAGGTGCGGGTGAGCTACAGGGGCGACGGCCCCATGCACGCCTTTACGGTGGCCGACAATGGCCCCGGCATCGCGCCACGCTACCACGAGCGCATCTTTGGCATGTTCCAGACCCTCGCCTCGCGTGATAAAGTTGAAGGTAGCGGCCTGGGGTTGGCCCTTGTCAAGAAGGCCGTCGAGCAGCAGGGCGGCCAGATCACCCTGGAGTCTGCCGAGGGGCAGGGCGCGACGTTTCACTTCACCTGGCCACGTGAGGCAACGGGAGCATAGTAGCGAATGATGATGAAATGTCTCCATATTTTGCTAGTGGACGACGACGAGCTCGATATAATGAACGTGCAGCGGGCCTTCAAGAAGAACAACATCATCAACCCGCTCTATGTGGCTCACAATGGCCTGGAGGCCTTAGAGATGCTGCGCAGCACGGAGCCAGACGCCATGCCCAAGGATCGGCGCCTGGTGCTGCTCGACCTGAATATGCCGCGCATAACCGGCCTGGAGTTCCTGCGCGAGCTGCGCGGCGACCCGGAGCTGCACGCGCTCACGGTGATCGTGCTTACCACGTCGGACGACGAGCGCGACAAGGTCGAGGCCTTCAACCTGAACATCGCGGGCTACATCGTTAAGCCAGTGACCTTCATCGCCTTTGTGGAGGCGATGGCGGCGCTCAACAAGTACTGGTCGATCAATGAGCTTCCCTGACTTAGCGCACCCTATTCGCTTGCTGCTCGTCGACGACGACGCCCTTGATCGCATGGCGGTGCGCCGTGTGCTCCAGGCCAGCGACCTGAGCGTCAGCTTCGCGGAGGCCGAGGATGGCCAGAGCGCCCAGGCCGCATTGGCCGAGGGCGTGTTCGACTGCATCCTGCTCGACTTCCAGCTGCCCGGCACAGACGGGCTGGAGCTGCTGCGCACCCTGCGGGCCGCCGACATCCGCACCCCGGTGATCATGCTCACTGGCCAGAGCGATGCCCAGGTGGCTGTGGAGCTGATGAAGGCTGGCGCCAGCGACTACCTAACCAAGGGTAGCCTTTCGCCGGAGACGCTCAGCAGCAGCGTGCGGCTTGCGCTGCGCCTGCACCAGGCCGAGGCGCTTGCGGCCAGGGCCGAGGGGCTGCGCCTGGAGGCCGAGGAAGCCCTGCGCCATAGCGAGCACCTGCTTACCACAACCCTGCGCAGCATCGGCGACGCCGTGGTGGCCACCGACGCCGAGGGCTGCATCAGCTTTATGAACGCCGTGGCTGAGCAACTCACCGGCCTGGACGCCCAGAGCTCCGTGGGCCAGGCGCTCGACAACCTGCTGCCAATGATCGACGCCTCCACCGGCGAGCAGATGCCCGGCCTCGCCACCCACGTGCTGCGCAGCGGCGCCGTGATCGAGGCGGTGGACGGCGCGCTCCTGGAAGCTAGCAGCGGCAAGCGCTTCCCCGTGACCGGCAGCGGCGCCCCGATCAAGGATGCTAATGGCAGCGTGATGGGCGTGGTCGTGGTGCTGCGCGACATCACCGAGCGCGTGCGCACCGAGGATCGGCTGCGCCTGCTCGCCGAGCTCAGCCAGGCCCTCACCTTCTCGCTGAACGAGCGCGAGTACCTGATGAGTCTGGCCAGCCTGAGCGTGCCCCGCCTCGCCGACATCTGCGTGGTAGATATGCTGCGCCCCGACGGCCAGGTGGAGCGTGTGGCCGAGGTGCTGGGCGACCAGATTGATCAGGCCTACGACGAGGAGTTTGGTGCGCTGACGGCCGCCCACGCGCCACACACGCTGCGCGTGCCCCTGGTGATCCGCGCCGTCACCCAGGGCGCGATCACGTTTGCCCGCCGCAACCGTGAACCATTCCTGCCCGACGATCTGCACTTCGCGGAGGAGCTGTCGCGCCGCGCGGCCATGGCCATCGACAACGTCATGCTCTACCGCGAGGCCCAGGAGGCCATTCAGGTGCGTGAATCCTTCCTCTCGGTGGCCTCCCACGAGCTCAAAACCCCGCTCACCTCGCTGCTCGGCTTTATGGATCTGCTCCAGCGCCGTGTGACGCCCGGCACCGTGATCGGCGAGCGCGAGCAGCGGCGCATCAATGTGGCCACCCAGCAGGCCCATCGCCTGAGCAAGATGGTCAGCTCGCTGCTGGATCTTTCGCGTCTCCAGACCGGCCAGCTGAGCATCGAGCGCGAGCAGGTGAATCTTGGCGCGCTGGTGCGCCGGATCGGCGAGGAGCTGGAGCTGATCTTCGCACACAGCCACCAACTTGAGATCGCGATCCAGGGCGAGCCGATCTGTGTGATCGGCGACGACCTGCGGCTGGAGCAGGTGGTGCAAAATCTGCTCCAGAACGCCGTAAAGTACAGCCCACACGGCGGGCCGATCCGGCTGCTGCTCGACATCCACAGCGCTAACGCCCGGCTGCGCGTGGAGGACCGTGGCCTGGGCATCCCGCCCGAGGCGCTGGATCAGATCTTTGGGCGCTTCTATCGCGCACAGAATACGGCCAGCTACCAGGTGAGCGGCATCGGCGTGGGCCTGTATGTGGTCAAGCAGATCGTGGAGCTGCACGGCGGGCACGTGGAGGTGGAGAGCGTGGAGGGCGAGGGGAGTACGTTCACCGTGCTGCTCCCTCTGGCGCCTGCGGCAACGCAAGATCTTGCCAGCGCTGCAAGTGATCCGCTGGGTGCGAGCTGGTAGGGTGGGCGGCGTGCCCCAAGCCGTCTGGACCGCGAACGGCGCGAAAGGTTGCGAACCACCGCGAAACCGGCCACGCCCGGTTCGCGCTTTCGCGTTCGCGCCGTTCGTGATCCAGCCGTTCGCGCCATTCGTGGTCCAAATGGCTCTGCACTCTTGACATCCCGCCCCCGCTCGCTATGATTGCGAGTGCAGCCAGCAGCAAGGAGCCACCACATGAGCCAGGGACCAATGCGCGACATGGTGATCGTCCTGCCGGGGATTATGGGCAGCGTCCTGACGAAGCATGGCAAGGATCTCTGGTCGGTCTCGCTGAGCATGGCCGCCCGCGCCCTCCAGCGCGAGGCGCTCGTGCGCGAGCTCAGCCTCCAGGGCGACGACGCCGAGCGCCCCACGCTCGACGATGGCGTGGTGGCCACGCGGCTGATCACCGACGCCCAGCTGATCCCTGGCTTCTGGAAGATCGACGGCTACGACGGCCTGATCAACACCATCGCCGCCGAGTTTGGCGCCAAGATCGGCGACCCGTACACACCCGAGCCCGACGCCAGCCTCTTCCCCTTCCCCTACGACTGGCGCCGCGACAACCGCTCCTCGGCGCGGCGGCTGCAGCGCTTTGTGGAACAGCAGCTGCCGATCTGGCGGCGCAGCGGCGGCGGCCCCGGCGCAAAGACAATTCTGATCGCCCACAGCATGGGCGGCCTGATCGCACGCTACTATTTGGAGGTGCTCGGCGGCCACGAGCACTGTCGGGCGCTCTACACCTTCGGCACGCCCAACCGTGGCTCGGTCAACGCCCTCTCCAGCCTGGTGCTCGGCCAGAAGCTCGCCTGGATCGACGTGAGCCCCGCCCTGCGCACCTTCACCGCGGCCTACCAGCTGCTGCCGATCTACGACGTGATTGAGCGTGACGGAGCCGCCCTCAGCGCAGCAGCCATCGGCGACGTCGGCGGGCTCTCGCAGGCCAAGGCCGAGGCAGCCCGCACCCAGTTTCACGAGCCCATCCGCGCCGCAGCCCTGGCCCGCACCAGCGAGGCGCCCGGCTACATCCACACGGCGATCATCGGCACGCAGCAGCCCACCAGCCAGTCGGCGCGCGTTGTGGGCGGCCAGCTGAGCGTGGGCCAGAATCTGCCCGCCGTGCTGCTCCAGCGCAATTACCCGGAGTTTGGCGATGGCACGGTGCCGCTCTACTCGGCTATGCCGCCCGGCGCCCGCGCCGACACGCTGCAGCGCGTGTATGTCGCGGAGAGCCACGCGGCGCTCCAGAACAGCCCGGCGATGCAGCGCCACATGCTCCAGAGCATGCGCCTGCTGGCGAGCGAGTCTGCGCTGCTAGACGCGGGGCACTTTGGGGTGGGCGTGCAGCCCGGCCTGCGGCTCTGGCTGGAGGATGTCTACCCGCCCGAGGGCGGGCAGATCCGTGTGCAGCCCGCCGATCTGCCAGGCGAGCCGGGCGCCCTGCGCGTCACCATCACCAACCTGGAGAGCGGGAAGAAGCGCCGGCGCAGCGTGCCGCTCATGGATGGCGAGTGGCGCATCGGGATCAGGCGCCCGGCACCTGGCATCTACCGCATCCAGGTTGCCCTGGTAGACGGCCCCCGCGACGTGCAGCCCGTTCAGGATATCTTCGAGGTTGCGCCGGCGCCTGTGGCCTGATGTGCAATAGCCGATAGCCGATAGCCGAACGTCCGCTCCCGCATGCCCCCTCCCACCTGGCATAGTTCCTGCACAGTTGTAGAGCAGGTTGCGCGCTGGCCGCTGCCTGCCACCGACAAGTTCCCAGGAAACTATGCTGCACGTACACGAGAGTGTCTACCGCTGGGTCACCAACCTGGCGTATCGGCTCCGCCCCGAGCATCCCCTGGAGGGCCTAAAATATATCCAGATTGCCACCGAGGCCGAGCGCAGCTACTTTCGGCGCGGCGAGCCGCTCTGCATCCTGGTCTGGAACACGTTTAAGGGGCGGCGCGAGCGCTACTACCAGCTGCTCGCAGAGCAGGCCCAGGGCGCAGACCTGATGCTGCTCCAGGAGTTTCGCCACGATCCGGCGCTGGAGGCCTCGCACCGCGAGCTCTTCGCCGGACGCGACGCCGACATGGCGGTGAGCTTCTACACGCGCCCCAACCAGCGCGCGCCCACGGGCGTTTGCACTGTCTCCGCCGTGCGCGCCGTGCAGACCCGCTTTCTGCTCTCGCGCTACTTCGAGCCGGTGACGAAGACCCCCAAGATGGCGATCTGCACCTTCTACCCGCTGGATCGCCCCGACTGCCCGCCCAACCAGTCGCTCCTAGTGCTGAACAGCCACGGGATTAACTTCCGGCTGCGCCGCCCCTTTCTGCACCAGATGCTCCAGTTCGAGGAGCAGCTGCGCGATCATGTGGGGCCGGTGGTGCTCGTGGGCGACTTCAATACATGGGAGCAGGGCCGCGTTCGGATCCTGGAGCGCGTGGCCCGTGACAGCGGCCTGTACCACGTGCGCTTCCCGCGCGGGATCAAGGCGATCCGCGGCCACGAGCTCGACAGGGTCTATGTGCGCGGCGGCAGCACCTCCGACGCCCAGGTCCTGATCGATGCCACCGCATCGGACCACAACATGCTCACGTTTCAGCTCACGCTGGTGTAGCGCGGCGCCGCACATGAAGATAAAGTCCAGCTTGACAGCGAGCGCATCAGGCGCGTACAGTACCGAGAACGAAGAAGGAGGCCGACGATGGCGACGGCAGATGATGGCCCAGGCGACCGTCGCCTGGTCTTGCTTTGCAAGGCTCTCGGCAACCCTGTGCGCGTCTCGATCCTGCGCTACGTTCTGCACCACCCCGACTGTATCGGCAACGAGATTCTGCTCCACCTCCCCGAAGACGGCCCGCGCGCCCAATCGACGCTCTCACAGCATCTGCGGCAGCTCCGCGCTGCAGGCCTGCTAGAGGCCTACGCCGACGGCCCCGCTGTCTGCTACCGTGTGAACAGCGCTCGCATCACCTGGCTGCGCGAGCAGCTCGTAGAAATACAGAACACAGCGCTAAGCAGGTGAGCCACGAAGCCCACGAAGGCCACGAAGGCCGTCCGGCTGCGCTCAATCTGCAATCTGCAATCTGCCTTACTCAACCGGCGCCGGCGTCTGGGCCAGGATCTGGGCGATGATCGTGGCGGGGGTGCGGCCGCGCAGGCGGGCCTCGGCGGTGAGCATGAGGCGATGGTTGAGCACCGCCTCGGCCATCGCCTTCACGTCGTCGGGGAGCACGAAGGCGCGCCCACGCAGCGCGGCGCGGGCCTGAGCGGTCTGGTAGAGTGCGAGCGAGCCGCGCGGGCTGGCGCCCAGCTCCACATCGGGGTGCTGGCGCGTGGCCCGCACAAGCTCTACAAGGTAGCGGCGCACCACAGGCGTCACGCCCACGCTGCGCACCTCGGCCTGGAGCTGCCGCAGCTCCTCGGCGCTCAGCACGGCGGTGAGTTCAGCGAGCGGGTTGCTGCGCTCGTAGCGCACCAGGATCTCCTCCTCCTCCTCGGGGCTCGGGTAGCCGATGCTCAGCCGAATCAGGAAGCGGTCGAGCTGGGCCTCGGGCAGCGGAAAGGTGCCCTCCAGCTCCACCGGGTTCTGGGTGGCGAGCACAAGGAAGGGGCGCGGGAGCGGGCGCGTCTCGCCGTCGATCGTCACCGTGCGCTCCTGCATCGCCTCTAGCAGGGCGCTCTGGGTGCGGGGCGTGGCGCGGTTGATCTCGTCGGTGAGCAGCACCTGGGCGAAGACCGGGCCCTGACGGAACTGGAACTCGCCGAGCTTCTGGTTGAAGAACGAGAGCCCGGTAACATCCGAGGGCAGCAGGTCGGGCGTGAACTGGATGCGCTGGAAGCTACAGCCGAGCGCGGCGGCCACCGCGCGGGCCAGGGTGGTCTTGCCGGTGCCGGGCACATCCTCTAGCAGCACGTGCCCCTCGCAGAGCAGCGCCACCAGCAGCAGTTCGACGATCGGCGCCTTGCCCACGATGGCGCGTGCGATCTCTGCCTGCGTGCGAGCGACGAGCTCGCGGATCCCGGCCACACGCTCGGCGCTGATCTGCTCCACAATTGCTCCTGGCTCATCTGGCGAACCGGTGCCATGATACGCGAAGGCGGGCGCCTGTCAATTGGGAGCGTGGTATACTGCCGCCCAGAAGACGCTACGATCATTAGGAGGGCGAGATGCGGCTGAGCCAGGATAAGATCCGGCGCATCGCCGAGCGCCTGCACGACGAGCTTGCGCAGCAGGGCGTGCTCGAATATCGCGAGCAGGCAGGGGCCAAGGCGGGCGTCGGTCGCGCCGCGCGCGTCAAGCTGATCTACGACTTTATCCTCGCCGACATCCTACGCGAGGAGGAGATCGACGCCGAGGTCGAGCAGGTGCTCGCCACCTATAGCCGCGATCTTAAGGGCACCGAGCGCGATATTCTGTTCCGCAAGCACAAAGAGGACATCGCCCGCAAGAAGGGCTATATTCTGTGACCGGGTGACCGGGTGACCGGGTGACCGGGCGACCGGGCGACCGGGCGACCGGGCGACCGGGTGACACCTGACGGCGGAGATAGGCGGCCCACAGAAAATGTGTGCCCCGCAGACAGCTATCAGTATGCCGTTAGGTGTCACCGTGTCACCGTGCCACGGGTCACTCACCGCCAGCCGCGCCGCTGGGTCAGCTCGTTGCCGAGCAGCCCGAGCAGCACGCGGCCCGCGCCGTGGTCCTCGAAGCGGGCCCGCTCGAACCACTGCACCGTGACGAAGACGCCCGGCGCCAGCTCCTCCACCTGGGGTGGCGACAGCGGCTGCCCGAAGAGCGCCAGGCTCTCGGCGTAGCTCTTGCCGCTGCGGCCGTCGAACTCCAGGCCGTTGCTGCGCCAGTAGCTCAGCAGGGGCTCGCAGAGCGACTGGGCCGTCGACTCGAAGTAGAGGCAGCCGCTCTTTGGCCCGGTCTTGGGGAAGGCGAACCAGTCGCGGCTGCCGGCCCGCAGCACGTCGTCGCCGATGCGGGCGAGCTGCACGTTGTAGGGCGGCGCGTTCTCTGGGTGGAACTCGAAGCGGTGGCGCTCGAAGTACTGCACCGTGTAGGCCTGGCCATTGCCGCCGGCCTCGCTCAGCTCCTCGCTGGTCGGGAAGCCGAAGATCGCCAGGCCGCCCTGGGCCTCCCAGTAGCTCAGGAACGCGCCGCGTAGGCTGTGCCCGGTCTCAGGGAAGTAGCGCAGGCCCGGCCCGCTCACTGGGGCCACCGGGGCGAAGGCGGGCGGCGCCGCGCCCGTAGGCGGCGCGACAACGGGTGCCGGCGCAGGCGCGGGGGCTGGGGCTGGTGCAGGGGCAGGCGCAGGAGCGTTGAGCGGGCAGCCGGCGTAGGCGGGGGCGGCCTGCACGGCCCGCAGGACATTTAGGCGACCCCAGCCGTACTCCACATCCTTGCCGGGCGCGCCCTTGTCGTCGGCGCTGGCCTCTAGCACGCAGGCCACATCGGCCCAGCCCAGGTCGGGGCGCAGGGTGAGCACCAGGGCGGCGGCGCCCGCCACATAGGGGCTGGAGAACGAGGTGCCGTTGGGCGGGCCGTACTGGCCGCCTGGCAGCGTCGTCCAGAGCCCCACGCCGGGGGCGGCGAGGTCGAGGTAGTCGCCGGTGTTGGAGAAGCCGGTGACGCTGTCGCTGTTGCCGGTGGCGCCCACGGCCAGCACGTTCGCGTAGGCGGCCGGGTAGCTCACGGGGTTGCCCTCGGAGCGCTCGTTGCCGGAGGCGGCCACCAGCAGCACGCCCTTGGCGGCGGCGTAGTCCACGGCCTCACGCAGCACCTGGCTCTCGCCCGCGCCGCCGAGGCTCATGTTGATCACGCGGGCGCCGTTGTCGGCGGCCCAGCGGATGCCGGCCGCCACCGAGGCGTCGTCGCCGCTGCCAGACGCGTTCAGCACCTTCACCGGGAGGATGCGGCAGCCCCAGCAGAGCCCGGCGATGCCTGCGCCATTGTTGGTGTTGGCAGCGATCAGGCCGGACACAGCTGTGCCGTGGCCGTTGTCGTCGCCGCTGTTCGAGCCGCCCGTGAAGACGTTGTAGCCTGGCAGCACTTTGCCCTTGAGATCGGAGTGCCCGCCATCGACGCCGGTGTCGATCACGGCCACGACGATCTCGCCGCCCGTAGTGACGTCCCAGGCCTGCTCGGCCATAATATTGCGCAGGCCCCACTGCTGGCTCAGCACCGTGTCGTTGGGGGTGCGCAGCAGCGTGCGGCGGTGATTGGGCTCGGCGAAGGCCACGGCGGGGTTGGCGGCGAGGCGCGCAGCCGCCGCACGAAGATCGGCGCCGGGGGCCAGCCGCACGCGGTACAGCCCCTCGCCCCCAGGCAGCGGCTCGGCGGCGCCCAGACCCAAGGCGGCGGGGCTGTTGCCGGGATGAAGGCGCACGAGCAGCTCGCCGGGCACAAGCTCGGGCGAGCTGGCGCTCTGGGCGGGCACGCGCCATGCGGTTAGCATGATCATGGTGAGGGCCAGGGCGACGAGCGGGACGCGGAGCTGACGCATGGTGCAATGTCCTTTAGGGCGTATGTATCCGCAGATTACGCAGATTGCGCAGATGAACCTGAAGGATCATAGCATGCCGCCGGGTAGCGCACAACGGCGGAGCATAGCCTTTTGGGCCTATCCCGTCTAGACGGGGAACTGTTGTATAATCACAGCAGCTTTTCGCCGCTAACTACAATACCCCATGCCGCTTAAGACGCTCCAGGGAAAGCTTCTCGCCTCGCTGCTGCTCGGCCTAGCCGTGGTGATCGTGCTGGGCCTCGTGAGCGACGCCCGCGAGGTTGGCCGCGATCTGGGCAGTTTTCGCTGGGAGCTGCTGCCCGCCATTCTCGGCCTTACGCTGCTCAACTATCTGCTGCGCTGGCTGAAGTGGGAGTTCTACCTGCGTCGGCTGGCCCTCGGCGATGGCGTGAATCGGCTCGACAGTGGCCTGATCTTCTGCTCTGGCATGGTCATGTCGGTGACGCCCGGCAAGCTGGGCGAGGTCTTTAAATCCTACCTGCTGCGGCGCGTGAATGGCACAGCCGTAAGCCGCTCGGCGCCGATCGTGCTGGCCGAGCGCCTCACCGACGGCCTCGCGATGCTTCTGCTGATGGCCCTGGGCCTGACGCTTTACCCCCCGGCGCGCCTGCTCTTTGTAGTGCTGGTGCTCGCCACGCTTGTCGGCATCCTGGTGCTCCAGTATCGCCAGCTCGCCCTGGCGCTGATCGATGGCACAGAGCGGCTGCCCCTGGGCGCAAAGATCGCGCCGCGCCTGCGCACGGTGTACGCGAGCACCAGGCAGCTGCTTGAGTGGCGCGTGCTGCTGATCTCCACGCTGATCAGCCTGCTCTCGTGGGGCTTCGAGTGCGTGGCCTTCTACTTTGTGCTGGTGGGCCTGGGCGTGGCTGGCACGCCGCTGCTGCTGCTCCAGGCGACGTTTATCTTCGCCGCGAGCACACTATTCGGGCTTGTCTCGCTGCTGCCAGGCGGCCTTGGGGTAAGCGAGGTGAGCAGCGTGGCCCTGCTGGTGGCGCTGGTGGGGCTTGGGGCGGCTACGGCCACCACCGCCACGCTCCTGATCCGCTTCTGCACGCTCTGGTTTGGCGTGCTGGTGGGCGCGCTCGCCCTGGCCTGGTTCGGGCGGCGCTACAGCGCCGAGGAGGCCGGCGGCATGCAGGATGCGGCGGAGCCTGGCGGCGTTTAGGAGAAAGCGATGGCCTCGATCTTTACGCGGATTGTTCGCGGCGAGCTGCCTGTGGCAACGCTGTACGAGGACGATCAGACCCTGGCCTTTCTGGACATCAACCCGGCCAGCCGGGGCCATAGCCTCGTGATCTGCAAGCCGGAGCTGCCCGACCTGATCAGCCTGACGCCTGAGCTGCTCGTGGCCACGGCGCGCACCACGCAGCTGGTGGCCCGCGCGCTCGTGGCGGCCCTCAGCCCCGACGGCCTGAATATTGTACAGAACAACGGTAAGGCCGCCGGCCAGGTGGTCTTCCACTACCATGTGCATCTCATCCCGCGCTGGGAGGGCGACCGCGCCGTGGGCGCCTGGAGGCCCGGCACGAGCACGCCCGACGAGTTGCGCGATGTCGCCGCCCTGATCAGCGCCCAGCTGGGCTGAGGAGAGCCTATGAGCGAGGCAAAGCCTGCGGGCGAGCCGGAAGCCCCAAAGCGGACCGAGTACGTTGCGGAGAGCCCGAATCAGCTGGCAACACGCGAGGAGCCCCGCGCCGACGAGACCATCTCAGAGCGCCCGCGCCGAGATATGGCGCCGCTGATGCGGGGCGGCATGATTGGCCTGCTTGTCTTCGCCGGCCTGCTGGCGCTGCTACTGCTGTTCAGCGGCCTTGGGCTGCTGCGTCTGCCGGGCTTCGGCGTGGCTGCGGTGCCCACCCGCGAGCTGATCCTCGACGAGTCTGCCGACGCCTCTTCCGTGCTTGGCGGCGTAGGCGAGGCCTACCCCGGCCCGCCCGCCACGGTCCCGCCGCCCGGCCCGCCGCCCGGCCCGCCGCCGCCCGTCAACGCGCAGTTCGAGGGCTACTACTATGTGTTCGGTGGTGAGCGTATCCTGGGCAGGCCAATCGCCGAGGCGAGCGAGGTGAACGGGCGCCTTGTGCAGTGGTTCGAGCGCGGCCGCATTGAGTACTGGCCGGAGTTCGCGGGCACGCCTTACGAGGTGCAGCTTGGCCGCGTTGGCGTGGAGTACACGGCGGGCCGCGAGTTCGCCCGCCAGGGCTACTTCGTTGGCGCGTCGGAGCTGCGCTTCTTCCCCGAGACCAGCCACGCTCTGGGTGGGGCGTTTATGCGCTTCTACGACCAGAATGGCGGCCTCGCGGTGTTCGGCTACCCGATCAGCGAGGAGTTCGACGAGGTGCTCGCCGATGGGGGCACCTACCGGGTGCAGTACTTCGAGCGGGCGCGCATGGAGCTGCACCCCGAGCTTGGGGGCACGCCCTACGAGGTGCAGCTCGGCCTGCTGGGCACGGCCATGTACCGCAATGAGTCGCGCCCCAATACGGTGCAGCCCATCCCCACGCCGGTGCCGCTTCCTTAGTGCTGAGTGCCGCGCCATAGTGCTGAGTGCTGAGTGCCGGGCATCGGACCTCGGGCAAAATGCTGAGTGTTGCGTGGACACCGCTTGATGCCGATAGGACTCAGCACTCAGCACTTCAACACTCAGGACTGTGCTCCTCAGCACTCAGGACTTTGTTATGTCTGACTCTCTGCTCTTCATCGCGGCGGCGCGGCGGCACGGCTACAGCGACGCGGCGGCCGAGGCTGCCCTCGCTGCTATGCGGGCGCGCCTGGCCGAGCGTGGGCTGACGGCCCGGCGCCTCTACTGCTTCCGCAGCGGCGGCGAGCCTGCTGTGGGCGAAGCCGACCCGCCCGACGCAGCGCCAACGCGCCCGCGCCTGCTCCTGGCCTTCCAGAGCGCCGACGACGCCCTTGGCTTCGCGCAGCGCCGTGGCCTTGGTACAGCGCCCCGCCTGGTTACCCTCAGCCTCGCCCAGGCACTCGCCACGCTTGTGCAGCGCCCGCATATTGGCGCCCTGCTTGTGGCCGACGATGGCCCGCCCGACCAGCGCGGCCTGCCGTCTGGCCTGCGCATCGAGCGCGCCGCTCTGATCGAGCTGCTCGCGGGCGTCACGCCCTGAACACGCGTCGCCAGGGGGATGGTACAATAGCCGCGATGTTCAAAGCTTGTCACGATGACAGCGCCGTCCATCTCGGCTGCGGCCGCAGGAGGAACTCAACGTGGGGAGTCGCTTTGATGAGATGCGGATCTTTGCGGGCAACGGCAACCCCGCCCTCGCCCAGCTGATCTCGAACCGGGTGGGCGTGCCCCTCGGCGATGCGACAATCGTCAAGTTTAGCAACGAGAATATTTTCGTCAAGCTGAACGAGAGCGTGCGTGAGAAGGATGTCTTCGTCGTTCAGTCGCTCTCCACGCCTAATCTCAGCGACCGGATCATGGAGCTGCTGATCCTGCTGGATGCCTGCAAGCGCGCCTCGGCCGGGCGCGTCACGGCGGTGATCCCGTACTACGCCTACGGCCGCACCGACAAGAAGGATCAGCCGCGCGTGCCGATCACGGCGCGCCTGCTGGCCGATATGATCCAGGCCGCCGGCGCCCACCAGGTGCTCACGATCGACCTCCACGCTGGCCAGATCCAGGGCTTCTTCAGCATACCCACGGATGAGCTTACGGCCATGAACCTGCTGGTGCGCTACTGGGCCGACAAAGGCTGGGACGACATGATCGTCGTGTCGCCGGATGTGGGCTTCGCCAAGCGCGCACGCAACTTCGCCGAGGCGATCGGCGCGCCACTTGCCATTGCCGAGAAGCGCCGTGTGCAGCATCTGGGCCGCCGCGACGACAACCACAGCTCGCCCGAGATCCTCAACCTGATCGGCGATGTGCAGGGCAAGCGCTGCCTGATCGTCGATGACGAGATCGCTACGGGCGGCTCGATCATGGAGGTGGTGCGCCTGCTGCAGCGCGAGGGCGCCCGCGAGATCCACGCCTGCTGCGTCCACGCGGTGTTTGCCGCGAACGCCGCCGAGCGCCTGAAGAACAGCGGCATCGTGGAGATTGTCACCACCGATACGCTGCCGCTCCCTGCGGACAAGCGCTGGCCCGGCCTTACGGTGCTGAG
>JAYUYB010000585.1:0-17483 GCA_043752655.1 Chloroflexota bacterium | reverse complement strand
ACTCGGCGCGGATCTATCGCACCGAGCTGCCCTACAGCCTGGAGCAGCTGGTGGCGGCGGTGAAGGAGACCGTGCGCGCCAACGGGCTGAAGGCTGGCTACATCCGCCCGGTGGTCTACCGGGGCTACGGCGAGATCGGCGTGAACCCGCTGAACAACCCGGTGGAGCTGGCGATCGCCACGATCGAGTGGGGCAAGTATCTGGGCGCCGAGGCGATGGAGCAGGGCGTGGATGTCTGTGTCTCCTCGTGGAACCGCTTCGCGCCGAACACCATGCCGGCCATGGCGAAGGCGGGCGGCAACTACATGAACTCGCAGCTGATCAAGATGGAGGCGCTTGCCAACGGCTACGCCGAGGGGATCGCCCTGGACAGCAACGGCCAGGTGAGCGAGGGCAGCGGCGAGAACCTGTTCCTGGTGCGCGATGGCGTGGCCTATACGCCGCCGGCGGGCGCCTCGATCCTCAGCGGGATCACGCGTGACACGGTGATCACGCTGCTGGGCGAGCTTGGGGTGGAGCTGCGCCAGCAGGTTATCCCGCGCGAGATGCTGTATGTGGCCGACGAGCTGTTTTTTACGGGCACGGCCGCCGAGGTGACGCCGATCCGCTCGGTTGATCGCATGACCGTGGGCAAGGGACGGCGCGGGCCAGTGACCAGCGCGGTGCAGGCGGCCTTCTTTGAGGTGGTGCAGGGCGAGCGCGAGGATCGCTACGGCTGGTTGGAGTATGCCGAGCTGTAGTAGGGGTTGGCCACGGCCAATCCTGGCTATTGCGTGGCCTGGGGCGATGGGCTATAATGCCGCCGGTTAGTAGACCCGCTGGCAAAGGAAAGAGGCCGGCGTCCGGGAAGGACACTGGCCTCTGGTGCGGAAGGGCTTGCGAGGATGCTAGCGAGGTTCCTTCACAAGCGTGCGCATGCACTGGGTGCAGATCTTAACCTGAACGCCCTTGCCATCGGGGGCCGGGAGCGTAGTCTTCTGAAGGTTCGGGCGCCACATTCGGTTGGTGCGGTTTTTAGAGAAGCTTACGTTGTGGCCAAACGAAGGCTTTTTGCCGCACATCTCACACTTCGCCATGATCGTTATACTCCGATACCCGTTGTTTCTTTTGAAGCTCCGCGAAAATATACCATATCGTGGAGTCTTTGGCAAACGTAGCAGGCTCGTGCATGGCGCAGATTAAAGTTGTTACAGACGGCTCCGCTGATCTCCCACCCGACCTTGCACGTGAGCTTGGGATCGAGGTGGTGCCCCTGATCGCCCACATAGGCGAGAAGGTCTATCGCATCGGGATCGACATCTCCGACGATCAGCTGTACGAGCTGATCGCCTCTGGCAGCGCGCGTTTCCACGTGTCCGCGCCCTCGTCGGCGGTGATCGAGCAGGTCTATCGCGGGCTGATCGGCGATGTTGATCATGTCTGCTCGATCCATCTTGGCACGCGGCTTGGCAATATCTACGCCAACGCGGCGCTTGCGCGCTCACGCCTGCCCGCCAGCACCACGAAGGTAGAGCTGATCGATAGTAAGTCGGCCTCGACGGGCATGGGCTCGGTGGTGCTTGCGGCCGCCCACGCCGTGCGTGCGGGCGCCACCCCTGATCAGGTGAGCCGCATGGTCCACGCGATGATCCGCCACACGCACGCGGCCTTCTTCGTGGACACGATGGAGCATCTGGAGGCGAGCGGTCGCCTGACGATTGCGGGGGCGGTGCTCGGCTCCATGCAGCGCATTAAGCCGCTGATGATCCTTGACGAAGGCGAGATCGTACCCTACGAGCGCACGCGCACGCGCGCCAAGGCGATCGAGGGGCTGTTCACGTTTATCGAGGACTTCCCGCGCGTGCAGGAGGTGATCGTGCAGTACGCCACCACGCCCGAGGATGTGGAGAAGCTGCTCGAAAAGGTCGATCCGATCTTCCCGCGCGGCCGCGTGCAGATCGCCCGCTTCGGCCCCGCCGTGGCCGCCCATCTCGGCTCTGGCGCCATGGGCGTGACGGTGTATGAGGGGATCGACGAGGAATAGACCGTAGACGGTGGACGGTGGACGGTGGCCCGGCCGTAAAGTCCTGAAGGCTGTACTGCTACCGCCTACTGTCTGCCGTCCACCGTCCAGAGCTATGCAGGATAAAGAGCACATCATCGGCCTTGGCAAGGCTTTGGCTGCCGAGCAGCGCGGCGGCTACGCCGATGGCGCCGTGGCGGGGGGGATCGAGCGCTTTCTGGCGGCGTGGAGCGCCCAGGCGAATGGGGCGCTCGCCCAGCCACCTGTGCAGGCTGCGCTGCTGCTGCTGGCCGACTATGGCGCCCAGAGCGTGATCGAGCGCCGCGCGCGCCTCGGCCAGGCGCTTGCCGGGCTGCGCGGCATGTTTCGTGAGCCGACGGCCAGTAGCTCCGGGCCGGGCGATGGCCTGATTGTCACGCCCGCAACAGCTGCGAAGCCTGCCGTCAAGAAAGCAGCAGCTACAGCGAAGCTGCCCGAGATCACGAAGCTGGCGAGCGCGCTTACGCCCGCCGATCCTGTGGAGGCCGTGCCGGGGATCGGGCGCGCCAACGCCAACGCGTTTAAGCGCCTTGGGCTCAAGACCGTCCACGATATTCTGTACCATTTCCCGCACCGCTACGACGATCTCTCGCGCCAGAAGCAGATCGCCGACCTTGTGGCGGGCGCAACCGAGACGATCACCGCCGAGGTGACGGATGTGCGCACGGTTGGCGGCGGCCCGCGCACCCGCGTGGAGGTGACGTTCAGCGACGAGAGCGGGTCGATCAAGGCGGTGTTCTTTAACCAGCCCTGGCTTCCGAAGCAGCTCTTCACGGGCCGCATGGTGGTGGTGAGCGGCAAGGTGGGCGCCTACCAGGGCCTGCGCCAGCTGGCGAGCCCCACCTGGGAGCCGTTTGTGCCGGACGGCGACATGGTGCACACGGGCCGTCTGGTGCCGGTGCATCCGCTCACCAAAGGCCTGCACGAGAAGAACGCCCGCAAGGTGATCAAGCAGGTGGTAGACGCGGTGACGCCCCGCGTGGCCGACCATCTGCCCGATCCCACTCGCGCCCGCGTGGGGCTGCTGCCGCTTGGACAGGCCCTCAGCCAGATCCACTACCCCGACACGCCGGAGCAGCTGGAGCGCGCCCGTATGCGCCTCGGCTTCGACGAGTTTCTGTTTATCCAGCTGGGCGTGGTGCAGCGCAAGCTGCTCTGGCAGGGCGAGCTCGGCTACGCCATGCGGCTGCTCCCCGAGCTACACGGTGAGCTTCAGGCGCAGCTCCCTTTCAGCCTTACGGCGGCGCAGCAGCGCTCGATCGGCGAGATCTTCGCCGACATGGGCCGCCCCATCCCCATGGCCCGCCTGCTCCAGGGCGATGTGGGCTCGGGCAAGACGGTGGTGGCCGCCGCCGCGCTGGTGCAGGCGATTGGCAACGGCTTCCAGGGTGCGATGATGGCCCCCACCGAGATCCTCGCCGAGCAGCACTACAAAGGCCTCAAGAAGCTTCTGAGCAAGGTGCCGGTGCCGCGCGCAGCCAAGGCCGCCGCCGAGGGTGAGAGCTGGCAGGATCGGCTCGACCCGGAGGAAGTCGCGCGTCTGGCCGAGATCAAGGCGCTGCTCGGCATGACGGTGGAGGACGATATGGGCGGCGCCGGGGTGCGCGTGGCGCTGCTCACTGGCAGCCTTGGTGCCAAGGAGCGCCGCCGTGTGCTGGAGGCGATCGCCAAGGGCGAGGTGGATCTGGTGGTCGGCACGCACGCCCTGATCACCGAGAGCGTGCGCTTCAGCTCGCTTGGGCTGGTGGTGGTGGACGAGCAGCATCGCTTTGGGGTGGAGCAGCGCCAGCGCCTGCGCGACAAAGGCTTCAACCCGCATCTGCTGGTGATGACGGCCACGCCCATCCCGCGCACCCTCACGCTAACGATCTATGGCGACCTCGACACGTCGGTGCTAGACGAGCTGCCCCCCGGCCGCCAGGTGATCCGCACACGCTGGGTGCGCAAGACCGACCGCGCAAAGACGTATCGCCACATCCGCCGCGAGATCGAGAAGGGCCGCCAGGCCTTCGTGATCTGTCCGCTGGTGGAGGAAAGCGACAAGATCGACCTGCCCTCTGCGGAGGAGATGTACGAGAAGCTGCAAAGTGAGATTTTCCCCGACCTGCGCGTGAGCCTGCTGCACGGGCGCATGCTGCCGCGCGAGAAGGACGAGGTGATGGTGGCCTTCCGCGAGCGGCTGTTCGACATCCTCGTGGCCACCGCCGTGATCGAGGTGGGCATCGACATCCCGAACGCCAGCACGATCGCGATCGAGGGCGCCGAGCGCTTTGGGCTGGCCCAGCTGCACCAGTTTCGCGGGCGGGTGGGGCGCGGCGTACATCAGAGCTTCTGCATCCTTGTGTCCGACAAGGACGACAACGAGGTGACGAAGCAGCGCCTGGAGGCGATGGAGCAGACCACCGACGGCTTCAAGCTGGCCGAGATCGACCTGCTGCTGCGCGGCCCCGGCGAGTTTTTTGGCACACGCCAGAGTGGCACGCCTGATCTGAAGATCGCCCAGCTGGCCGACACGCGGCTGCTCCACGCCGCGCGCGTGGAGGCCGAGCTGCTGCTGGCCGACGACCCGCAGCTCGCCAAGCCCGAGCACGCCTCTCTTAAGCAGAAGGTGGATGCGTTCTGGGCTGAGTCTACCAAGGCGGGGTGAGGGAGACAAGGAGACAAGGAGACAAGGAGACAAGGAGACACCTCACGGTGCAGATAGGTGTCACCGTGTCACCCGGTCAGCCCTGAGCACAGCGAGGGCAAGTCACCCTGTCACTGTCTCGCGGGCTCATAGCGCAAATGTGGGCCGTCGCCATCGCGCAGGCGCCATGTGCCGGGGGCGCGGGCGAGGCAGATCACGGGGAGGCGGCCGGCGGCGCTCACGCGCAGGGCATCGGCGGCATCGGGCATCCAGACGCTGCCCACCGAGGTGCGCCTGCGCGTGATCGGGATGGCGCAGTCGAGGTAGGCGCCGGCCGGGTTGCCCGCCGCGTCGCGACACGGGCGCACACCAAGGACGTGGGCCGTTACCACCACGCCATGGCGCAGCAGCAGGTAATCCTCGCGCACATCGCGGCAGAGCCGCCAGCACGGCCCGCTCAGGCGCAGCGCAAGCAGTGCCAGCAGCAGCAGCCAGAGCATCGGCGCCACCTGGAGGGCAAACAGGAGGCCCGCCGCGCACAGCCCGATGAGCACGTACGGGTCGAAGTAGTTGCGCGCGGGCTGCTCCAGCAGATACTCGCCGACCAGATTTGGCAGGAAGAGCGGCGGCAGGCGGCGCGGAGCGCGCTGCTCCAGCAGATTGCGGTCCACCAGGCCTAGCACATCGGGCACGGGGGTTCCTACGGGCTACAAATGCAACATGCAAAAGAGCGCTGAGCGGCGTAGCCCTGGCCTGGCGGATTAGCACCATGCGCCAGCTACGACTTATTGTAGGAGAAGTGCCTTACCTGCGCAAGCCCTTAGTATGATAACGAAGGTTCGCCTTGTGCCGCATCAGAACGCGATAGCTGTGTCACCTTGAGCGGAGCCATAGGCGCAGTCGAAGGGTCTTCGTGGGCGTCCCCGTCAGATTCCTCGCTGCGCTCGGAATGACAACCTTCGTTGTCGTATTAGGCTCTCTGTCACAAAGGAGCTTCACATTTGCTTTGTTCGCTGCCATAACCACGCAGGATCAGGACACGGAATATTGTGCATATTGGTTACAAAGGGTTAACAATCGAATGGTATAATGCCTGTCTAGTCCAATATCACGCGCTGCCCGAGAAACGCAATGACATGAAGAAAGCGTCCGCAGGCCATGCTCGTCGTACCTACTCCTCACCGCCTTCGGACTACACCGCCGCGGAAGTTATCGGCCAGAGCTGTCGCTTCCTCCAGGGGGCGGAAACAGACCCCGCCGTGGTGCAGGGTATCCGTGACGCGCTCGCCGCGCACCGCCCGTTCACCGGCGTGCTGCGCAACTACCGCAAAGATGGCAGCGCATTTGTGAACGAGCTGATCATCACGCCAGTGTTCGACGCGGTGGGCCGACTGCAGAACTTCGTCGGGCTGCAAAACGATGTGACTGAGCGCGAGCAGGCCAAGCAGTTGCTGGAACAGCGCGTGCGCGAGCGGACGGCGGATCTGGCGCAGTCGCAGATCGAGATGCTGACGCGCCTGGCCCGGGCAGCGGAGCTCCGCGACGACGACACCGGCCAGCACACCCAACGTGTCGCGCGCACGGCGGCGCTGCTGGCGCAGGCACTCGGCTTGCCGGAGGCACACGTGGCGCTCATCCGCCAGGCCGCGCCACTCCACGATGTCGGCAAGATCGGCATCTCCGATCTGATCCTCCTGAAGCCGGGCAGGCTGACAGAGGCGGAGTTCGCGACGATGCGAACGCACGCGGCGCTTGGCGCGGCACTGCTGGCGGATGGTCAGTCTCAGGTCGTGCTGATGGCTGAGCGGATCGCTGGCTCCCACCACGAGCGCTGGGACGGCACCGGGTATCCCCAGCGCTTAGCCGGCCGGGACATCCCGCTGGAGGGGCGCATCCTGGCCGTCGCCGATGTCTTTGATGCGCTCACCCACGCCCGGCCGTACAAGCAGGGTTGGCCAATCGCCGAGGCGGTGGCGGAGATTGGCCACCAGCGTGGCCGGCAGTTTGACCCGCAGGTGGTGGACGCGTTTCTCTTGCTCCCCCACGCCGATCTGACCTAATCCAGCTCGCCCATCCCGCGCCGGAGCATGCTAGCGAAAGATCACTTGCAGCACATAAGTTCGCGCCAGGAAACGGATATACCCTCGGTTATTCAGAAGCAAGGCCCGCTGCTGGGAGGGAGGCACCGGCACTACGTGTTCAGACAGCTCGTTGCGCAACTCGTGGGCTAGCGCGTGGCCACCAAAAAGCCAAGCAGCAGGAGCAGCTGCCAGAAGACGGGCAGCAGGCCGCCGAGGATGGCCTGGCTGCCGCTCCAGGCGTAGAGGCTCTCGAAGAGGCCCGCCGCTAGCCAGAAGGCCCATGCGATCACGCCCACCCAGGCCAGCACGGGCAGCACCGGCAAGCCTACGAGCTGCATCAGCAGCGCGCCGAGCAGCGGCAGCACGCGCGGCAGCTGGCTGCTGGGGTAGAGCGCGAGGGCGCGGTAGCCCTCCTCGCCGCCGCCAGTATTTTCGTCGAGCACCACCGACACCAGTGCCACCAGGGGCCACTCCAGCATGCCAACCAGCCACAGGCCGATGGCGCCCCCGATCAGCCCCACGCTTGGCACCTGATCGCCAAGCAGCCCGCCGGCCACCAGCAGCAGGGCAGGCAGGAGTGCCACCGCCGCCATTGGCCGGGCCGCCGCAAACAGGCGGGGAACGCTGATCGCCTTTGTTTTCTCGTCGGCGCGCGCCTCGGCCACCAGCGCCTCCAGCGCAGGCCGCCGCCGCAGGCTCAGCCAGAGCAGCCACGAGCGGGCATCCTGCTGGAGGATGGGCGGGGCGCCGCTCTGCTCCAGGGGCGCGATGTTGTTGAGCGCGTGGGCCAGCAGCGGCTGGAAATGGCTAATCGCCGACGTGATCAGCAGGCCAGGCGCCACACTCCCATCGTAGACGGCGCTGCTCAGCCGGCCCGTGCCGGGCAGCCCGCGCCCTTGCAGCAGCAGCACCTGGCTCTGCTCGGAGATCTCGGTGGCCTTAAATGCGCTCACGCGCTGCCAGGGGATCACATGCCAGCGGCCATTGAGCATATTGCGCACCGCCAGACCGTCGGTGCGCGACTCAAGGCTTGGCAGCAGGTTGCGCAGCCAGAGCAGCGCGGGCACCGCGAGCAGCAGCATCAGGTGGGCGGCCACAAGCAGCCACCAGGGCGCCGGCAGGTCGGGGCGGCCCGCCACGCCGAGCAGGGGCACCGCCCGCGTGCGAAAGGCGTTGAACAGCTCGACATAGCCTGCGTCGCTATTAGTCCAGCTAAACGGCACAATCGAGCGCAGCTGCGGCAGCATGAGGGCGGCGAAGCGCACCCAGTAGCCAAGGTAGCTCAGGAGCATAGCGATGCTGAGCAAGGCGGCGGCACCGGTGAGCAGTGCGGTGATGCGGGCCGGGTAGGCGGAGCGCACGGGGCCGCCCGCAGCTGGCACGGCGAGCTCGGCACGGCTGGCGCTATCGTCCAGGGCGCTGCGGCTGAAGAACGAGCCAGGGCTGAGCAGCAGCCGAAACAGGGGCGACTTCGCATCCTCGCGCAGCTTCACCGGCTTCATGCCCTCCAGGGCGCGGGCCGTGCGCTGGCTCTCGCTGAGGATCGTCTGCACGAGCGGCTCGAACTGGCCGATGCTGGAGGTGATGTAGAAGCCACGGCGGCCGCGCAGATCGTAGGCGAGGCTGTAGAGCCGGTGCCAACTGGTAAGCTGGCGCCTATCGGTCTCAGCGATCACCACGAAGCGCTCACCGGCGAGATCATCAGTGACTTTTAGCGCCGACAGGTTCTCCCAGGGCACAGGCAGCCAGGTGCCGGCGAACTCCACGAGCAGGCCGCGGTCGCTGGTGCGCACGGCGGGGAAGGCGTTGCGCAGCACCAGGGCCACCAGCAGCGCCATGCCCGCCCAGGCCAGGGGGGCGATCAGCGTAGGAACAAACTCGTAGAGACTGTCGGCGCGCGGGCGGGCGCCGCCGTCGATGAAGTCCACCAGGGGGCGCAGCCAGGGGAGCGCGGCGAGCAGCGAGTCGTCGCGGCCGAGCAGATCCCAGAGCCCACGCAGGCAGGCGAAGCCCAGGTTGAAGAGCGCCATCGCCACGAGCAGCGCCGAGAGCCAGGCGATCGAGGCGGTGATCAGGCGGGGGTAGCGGTGATATGTCTCGCTTACGCGCATCGCAGCTCCTTACGCAGCTTCCGGGAAGTGTAGTATGCCCCAAGCTCCTGGTGGCGAGGAGCCCTTCCCAGAAGCTCAGATGGTGTCTGTGGCGCTCAGCTGCTGCACGCGCAGCTCGGCGGTGTCGAGCAGGCCCTGGCAGGCGGCGGCGAGGCGCACGCCCTGCTCGTAGAGCTGGAGCGTCTCGTCCAGGGGCAGCTCGCCCTGCTCCAGACGGGCGACGACCTGCTGCAGCCGGACGTACAGGGTCTCGTAGGACTCAACGGCGGTCGGGGTGCTCATCAGCAATCCTTACTCGGCGGGGGCGACTGTTTCGGCGAGCAGGTCGCCATCGCGCAGGGTGATGCGCAGGCGGTCGGGCGGGGTGGCCTGGCTAGGGCTGGTGAGCACCTGCCCATCGGCGGCGCGGCGCACCACGGCGTAGCCACGGGCCAGCGTAGCCTGGGGGCTCAGGGCGCCCAGCCGTGCGGCGAGGCCGGTGAGCGTGGCCCGGCGCAGCTGCGTGGAGCCCGCCACCGAGCGCTCGACGCGGCGGGCCAGGTCGTCGATCTGCTGGCGGTCGCGGCCCAGGCGTCGGACCGGATCGTGGCGCGCCACGCTGCGGGTGGCCTCGGCGAGCTGCTCGCGGCGCAGGCCAAGGCTGGCGGCGGTGGCGGCGTTCAGGCGGGCGCGGGCCTCGTCGATAATGGCCGCGAGGTCGGCCAGCTCGGGCACGGCCAGCTCAGCGGCGGCCGAGGGCGTGGGGGCGCGCAGATCGGCCACATAATCCACAATCGTGGTGTCGGTCTCGTGGCCAACGCCAGTGATGATCGGGACAGGCGAGGCGAACACGGCGCGGGCGACGGCCTCGTCGTTGAAGGCCCAGAGATCCTCGATCGAGCCGCCGCCGCGCGCGAGGATCACCAGATCCACGCCAGAACTATAGGCGGCGTAAAGCGCCTCGACGATGCTGTCGGGGGCGCGCTCGCCCTGCACCAGGCACGGCGCGATCAGCACCTCCACCAGTGGGCAGCGGCGGGCCAGGATCGTCAGCATATCCTGGAGCGCAGCGCTCTGGGGGCCGGTCACAAGGGCGATGCGGCGCGGGAGCAGGGGGAGCGGGCGCTTGCGCTCCAGGCTGAAGAGGCCCTCGGCGTTGAGGCGGGCCTTCAGCTCCTCGAAGCGGGCGTTGAGCAGGCCGGCGCCGGCGGGGACGATCATATCGGCGTAGAGCTGCACATCGCCGCGTTGGGGATAGAGCCCCACGTAGCCGTGGGCCAGCACAAGGTCGCCGGCGCGTGGGAGGGCGCCGACCTTCTCGGCGTGGCTCTTCCACATCACGCCGCGCAGCACAGCGTCGGAGTCCTTCAGAGTGAAGTAGCAGTGGCCGGAGGCGGCGTAGCGCTTAAACTCCGAGAGCTCGCCCTGCACCCAGATCCCGTTAAGGATCGGGTCGGACTTGAGCAGCTCGCCGAGGTAGAGGCTGAGCTCGCTAACAGAGAGGGCCTGGTACATAACAGTCCTGAGTGCTGAGTGCTAGCGCAAGTGCTGAGTGCTGAGTGCTAGCGCAAGTGCTGAGTGCGCTGCGCGCGAGCCCTGTAGCCTATGGCATGTAACGCTCCCGCCAGGACTCAGCACTCAGCACTTAGCACTCAGGACTTGCATTTAGATCGGCTCGATCACCATCAGGGGCTGGCCGTACTCCACAGGCTGACCATTCTTGACCAGAATGCGGGCGACGCGGCCGGCCACCTCGGTCTCGATCTCGTTCATCATCTTCATGGCCTCGATGATGCCGATGCTGTCGCCGGCGCGCACCTCATCGCCCTCATGCACAAACACAGGGTCCTTCGGGGAGGACGAGCTGTAGAAGGTGCCGACCATGGGCGCCACCACCGTGTGGCCGGCGGGCATATGGGCGGGTGGGGCGACAGGGACTGGGATCGGCTCGAACATCGGCTGCACAGGCGCGCTCGGCATGGGCGCCATGGCGGCCTGGAGCAGCGGGGCCATCGCGAGCTGCGCCGGGGGCTGCTGGTGGCCGCGCTTTACGTGGAGCCGGGTGTCGCCGCGCTCGATCAGGATCTCGGTGATGTCCGAGTCGGTGATCAGGCGCAGCAGTTCGCGCACGGCGCTGAGCCCAAACACGTCGGAGCCAGGCTCAGAGGGGTCCGAAGTGGTGTTGCTCATCTTTGGCGCGGGGCCTCCGTCTCGGCGAAACCGCACTATTGTAGCACAT
This sequence comes from Chloroflexota bacterium, assembly GCA_043752655.1. Classification (GTDB taxonomy): domain Bacteria; phylum Chloroflexota; class Chloroflexia; order Chloroflexales; family Chloroflexaceae; genus OHK40. The sequence continues at coordinate 6,406 of JAYUYB010000585.1, read as the reverse complement.
TCTATGCGCGGGCATGTTGTCCACAGATGGCACAGATTTCCGCCCCTACTACACCAGATCGAGCTTGGCTCGCAGTTCCTCACCTCACGCGCGGCTGCCGGCCACATGGCGCGCAGCGGGGGCGGCGCGGTCGTAACGCTCTCGGCAACACTCAGCGGCATGACGGCGCCGTTTATGGCAGGCATCAGCGCCGCCTGTGGCGCGGTAGAGGCGATGACGCGCTCGCTGGCGGGCGAGTTCGGCCGCGCCGGAGTGCGCGTGAACTGCGTGCGTGGCAGCGGCATGCCAGAGACGCGAACCATCCAGGAGACCGGTGCCGGGCTGGTCGCCCTCACCGGCATGCCGCCAAACATGGCGCTGCCGCCATTGGGCCGCCCGATCAGCGTCGAGGACACCGCGAAGGCCGCCGCCTTCCTCGCCTCGGACCACGCCAGCGGGATGACGGGACAGGTGGTGACGGTGTGCGGCGGGGTGTTTGTGGGGTAGCGGAGCGGGGTCACGTTCCAAACCGCATCGCAACGCATCCCCGTCGTCATGGAGCGCTCCCGACAAGTGGTAAGAAGGAGCGATAGCTCAACTTCAGCCCTTGCAATGGCAGTTGCGCCTGATTCCCAGCCGGGTCTACGGCGATCACCGAGAAGCTGGCTGACGTAAGGCTGCTGTCGTAGGGCAGAGCCACCAGCCAGCTCCAACTGCCCGCTGCACCTGCCACAAGTTGGATCGGGTACTCACGCCGGGTGCCGTCGATTTCCACAATCAGCCGCATGTTGGGCGTACCGCCGCCCTCCTGCACGTCGCCAGTCGCCAGGAAGCCAGCACTGCTATCCAGGGCAGCCTGGGCGACAGTTACCCGTGGCGCGGTGGTGTCGAGCGTGAGCTTGCGGGTAAGGATTGTCACCAGACCTGCCTGATCGCTCGCCCGCAGAGTCAGTTCGATCTGCTGGCCATCCAGGATGCCGAGGCCGCTAAGCTCCAGAGCGGCCTGAATGCGGCCACGGTTGTCGATCAGCCCGCCGGTGTCCAAGGCTTGCCAGGCGCCGTTGCCGAGCTGTGCCTCCACCGCGCCCAGGGCCACGGTCTCTGTGACATCAAGCGTGAACGCCAGCTTGCCGCCGCTAAGCTGCGGGGCGCCGCTGGTGCCGGCTGCTGGCAGGTAGAGCGTCGGCGGGTTCCGATCCACCATCAGGCGCGGGGCCAGCGTGTCGGTGTAGACCGTCCCGTTGACGGCGGTGGCCGTAGCTTGAAGCTGGTAGATCCCGTCGTCGAGGTTGATTGTCGTTGTCCACTCGTCCATCGTCTCGATCGTAAAGCTCTTGCTAAAGACCTGCGTGGCCCCGCTCGTAACCTGCAGGGTGCGCAGGCCGACCTCCGCCAGCGCGATCCCGCTCAGGGTGATCGGGCCGGGCGCGGTGATGATCTGCCCAGGGGTGGGTTTGGTGAAGGCGCTAAGGCCGCCGCTAACCCCAGCCGCTGTGCCCACTGCCTCGGCACAGTTGCCGAAGCTGTCGCAGGCGCGCATCCGATTACTCACGACGCCGGAGAGGATCACCGTTGGGGTGCTCATGCGCACGCGGCGCGGCGTGTCGGGGAAGAGCGCGGTGTACCACGTTTCGGCCAGATTGGTGTAGCGCCACTGGGCGCTCGGTGCCGGGCAGCCGATCAGCGTCGGATCGAGGTTGAAGTCGCTGACTTCGCAACGCACCAGGGTGCGCCCGTCGGTCAGCCGGTAGAAGAAGAGCTCGGCCTGCGGGGCGCGGGTATCGATCACGCCACGCCAGATGCCGGGCAGCGTGCGACGATTGTCCAGGCTGTCGCGGGTCTCCATGTCGAGCTGATACATGCCCTCGATCTGCTGGGGCGCAGGCGCGCTCCAGAGGGTGAGGCCACCGGTCGAGGTGAGCGTGGCCGTGAGGGCGAGCGCAGCGCTCGGGTTCTCCCGATCCTTCACATGGAGTAGACGCGGCGTTGCGCCAGCGATCGGGCTGCGCACCGCATCCGCGAGCAAGGCGACCCGTTCAGCGCTCAGGGGCACGCTGTAGATGCTCAACTCGTCGGCGTCGCCCTGGTAAAAGGGCGCGGCGTCTGCCCGGCTACCCAGCCAGACTCGGCTAAACCCAGCGACTGTAGCGCTGACCGGGGTGCTCTGCACGAGTGCCCCGCCGCTGTAGGTGGTGAAGAGCGTGCCGTCGAAGCTGACCGCGAGATGGTTCCAGCTGTTCGGTGTCAGGGCGCCGCCGCCGACCACTGTCATGGCGCCGCCGACCCGCGCCGTCACGGTGAAGGCGCCAGTGGCGGCCCGCAGCTCCAGGCTTAGGCCCGTTGCGTCGGCAGCCGTGAAGAGCGTGCGCTCGTCGGCGCTGGGCCGCGCCCAGAGGCTCAGCCCGTAGGCACCGCCAGCGGGGCGGGCCACCAGGTTGGTAAAGCCGATCTGATCGTCGACTCCGTCGAAGCGCAGGCCCTGCCCACTCTGCCCGGCGACCACGCTGGGACAGGCCGACCCTGCGCAGCTACCGCCAAGCTGGAAGATCGAGCTGTCGAGGAAGCTGGTCGCGCCCGCGGCCTCCTCGGCATGCACAACGAGCATGGTGTCGGGCAGGCTGGGGGTATCGCTAATCGTACCGCGCAGAAGCGGCGGGAGCACGTCTGTCGCCGTGGTTGCCTGGGTGGTTGCCCAGCCTGGCAGCGCGTTGAGCCCAGTCACCGCAGGTGGGTTCCCAATCTGCGTGCCGCCGATGCTCACGTCGGCCACGGGCGCCGTAGCGTCGAGGGTCAGCACAACGGCCTCCGCATCGCGGCGATTGCCGACGCTGTCGGTGGCGTGCAGCTTTAGGCTGTAGCGCCCGTTGGGCGGGGCGCTGAAGCGGAAGACCCCGCTCCACGCCCCGTCGCGCACGTCGGCGGTCACGCTGCCCAGAACGCCCTCGCGCCCCAGAATTTCGGCGACCACCGCCAGCGTGCCGGCCTGGTTGTCGCTTACTGTGCCTACGAGGTTGAGCAGCCAGGTTCCGTCGTCCGCTGCGCTGCCGGGGGTGGGCCGCAGGGTTCCCGCCGTCAGGGCCGGGCTGAGTGCCACAGTGGGCGCCTGCTCGTCCACGCGCACGTTTACGCCGGCAACTGCGCTGCGATGGCTGAAGTTATCCTCGGCGTACACGCGCAGCGGGAAGCTGCCGCCGCCCGTGGGCGTGTAGGTAAACAGCCAGTTCGTGCCGTCGCTGCTGGGGTCGGCCAATAGCCACGGCCCCTCGGTCGCATCGCCATCGGCGTCGTACCAGACGCCCCGGACGCGCGAGGTCGGGTCGCTGGCGGCCACGCTCACACGCAGCGGGCGCTCGCCGACCACCAGATTGTCGGCCAGGCCAAAGGCGACCGCGGGGTTGTCGCCGTCCACGGTGAGCTGGTGGCGCTCGACCACATCAAACCACGACTCCTGGTATTGGTAGTGGGCGGCCACAGTCGTGGGGCTAAGGGCGTAGCCGTAGATCGAAAGCTCGTCGAGCATGCCGTTGAATCCGACCCCAATGCCGGGGTGGAAGCCGATACGCACAGGCTCGCCGCTGCTAAGGTCGCCACCGTTCGGGGCGCCAACCTCGGCGGTACCGTTGATGTAGAGCCGCAGCGTGCCATCGAAGCTGGCAACAATGTGGTTCCACTGGCCCTGGTTAAGCGCCCGCTGGGCGGTGAGCTCGGTGCTGCCCACCCGCAGGCGCGGAGTGAGCGCGCCGGGGGCCAGGCTAAGCACGAGGTTGGCGTTGGAGCCGTCGGGATTGGCTTTGGCGACCAGGAGCTGCTCGCCAGGGCGCACCGCCTCAGGGCGCACCCACAGCTCGACGCTGAAGCTGAGCAGAGGTGCCGTCGTATCCGGCAGCAGCAGGCCGCTGTTGTCGACGGCCCCAAAGACCGCCGCCTCGCGGATACGCCCGCGAGCTCCGGCCTGAGGGCAGCTGCTCGTAGCGCCGCCACAGCTGGCCGACGCGCCAGCGACGTTGACAAACCCGGTGCTGCCGAGCACATCGTCGAGGGCCAGGCGCACCAGCGGCGCCTCGCGTACCAGCGCGGCGACCTCGGCGCTGTCGGCGGCATACTCCAGCAGCGTCACCTCGTCGATCAGGCCGCGCGCAAACATGGTGTTGTCCCAGGCGGCGCGTCCGATCGTCAGGGGCTGATCATTCGTCGAGAAAGCTGGCGCCTGCACCGTGCGGAAGGTAGATGCGCCATCGCCGTTGCTGCCCTGGTCGGCATCAAGCGGCAGGTAGAGCACCCGACCTGCGGGCGCGGCACCGCTCGGCGTCTCACGGAGCTGGGCCACTTCGCTGGCGCTCAGGCCCCGCGTGTAGAGGGCCAGGCCGCGCATCGTCCCGTTGAAGAAGTCGCAGGAGGAGCGGCTGCCGCACTGCGCCATGCGCCCCACCAGGATCGGGTCGCTCAGGTCGTTGATATTCCCCGTGAAGCTCTGGGCGCCAGCCTCGGAGCCATTCAGGTAGAACCGCACCGTGGTGCCATCGTGGGTCACCGCCACGTGGGTCCAGGTGTCGCTTACAACCTGGCCGGAGCTGGTGAAGGTGCCGCCGCCAGCCTGGTAGACCAGCCGACCCTGGTTGTCGATCCGCAGGCTGAAGCCCTCGGGCAGACCGCTATCGCCACGCGCCACAATCGTGTGCCACTCGCTGCTGAGGCTAACCCGCACCCAGGCGGCAGCGCTGAAGGTGGAGAAGGTTGGGTTGCCCACCTGCGCCGGGTCGATCTGGAGATACTGAAGCTGTCCGCGGTCCAGGGACAGGCCACCCGCGCCGACATTGTAGCGCGGCGGGGTGCCATAATGGCGTAGCGACTCCGCCCGGTCGTTGAAGTTCAACAGCAGCGGGGTATCATCGCAGACGGGCACAGTGTCGCCGCCGTAGTCCTCATCATCGTAGAGCCGCACGCAGGCCCCGTTGGTGCGCAGCGACGATGCCTCGTTGTTGTCGTTATCGAAGCCGGAGGGGTCGAAGCTATCCACATCCCCCGCTGTGTTCCAGAGCATGCCGCCAAATGAGTTGGCCTCGTAGCCCTGATCGTCGTAGAGCGTCACTGTGCGGGCGATCGGCCGACCGACCGCGACGACGTTGCCCTGGATCTGGAGCAGGGGCGTGCGCTGCACCTCGACGCCGTTGACGAAGCCGACCAGGTACTGGCCGGGGCTCGCACTCATTGCGAGATGCGTCCAGACGCCGGGGCTGAGGGTGCCGCCGAGCACCTCGGTGCGATTACCGGCGCTATCCTTTACCTCGCCGTAAAGCTTGCCGTTGACCACGCCCAGGGTGTAGCCGCCCGTGCTTGGGTCGTACTTGCTGATCAGCTTCTGGTCGGGATTGACATCGGCGAGCTTCACCCAGGCAGCCGCAGTCAGGCCCGCCGTCAGATCCAGCGTCGGGCGGTGGGCGATCACGATCGCGTCGTTGCCGTCGAAGGCGGCGGCCTGGCCGTCGCGACCGGGCAGGCCGGTGGTCGGACAGCTCGCCCCAGCGCAGAAGCCAGTCTGAAGATTGCCCGAACCGTCGCGGAAGAGCGTCGTAGTGGGCGGCTCCTCCATGCGGGTCTGGAGGGCGTAGGCGCGGTTGTTCAGATTGTTGAACAGGTCGCGGGCGCCGGCGGCATCCAAGGCCACCCGGTAGATCTGCACTTCGTCCAGATCGCCATTGAACCAGTTGTTCCAGAGCCGCCAGTGCAGCTTGCCCTCGCCGTCGTCGCTGTAGACCCAGGTGCCGTCGGCGTTAACCTGATAGTTGCGCAGCTGCACATCAACCTGAAGATCGTGGCATGCCTCGCAGGAGTCTTCTTCCTTGAGCTCGAAGCGAAAGCTGTCGTCGCTGTCGAGGGCCAAGCTCGTCAGCGCGCCGGGATAGTAGTTGCCAACGTCGATGTCGTCCTGGTACCAGACGCGGCTGCCCTTCCAAAGCGCCTCGTACTCGGCGTTGCCGATGCCGTCGCCCTCGTCGAGCACCTCGATCCGGTTGATGCTCAGGGTTGCGTTGGGGCTGCTGCGCCCAATGTAGAGGCTAGAGCCAATCGGCCTGCTGCCGGCCGCACACGCGCCGGAAAGCGCCAGCCGCTCGCTCTCGACGCCATTGATATAGAAGACGAACTGGGTGCCGGTATAGCTCACCGCCACATGGTTCCAGGCCCCGGCGGCAAGGGTGCGGGTGGTTGCGCCGCTTGCGCAGAGGGCGCTGCCGGTGCCGAACTCGGCCTTCAGCTTGCCGGCAGCGTTAATATACAGGCTCGGATAGGTATTAACGTCATCCTGCTTGCCCATAATCGCCTGCCACTCGCCGTTGTCGGGGGCGAGAGGCACCGGGCGCACATAGGCGGCGAGGGTGAACTGACCGCTGCCCTGGGCCATGTTCAGGCTCGCGCTGGTCGCGACATC
>JAYUYB010000584.1:0-8372 GCA_043752655.1 Chloroflexota bacterium | reverse complement strand
TGGAATAAAAAACCTTTTGCTTCTTTTATTGACAAAAATGCGCAAGGCTGGTAGACTCTATAGTAGTTCGGAGGATTGCTACTATGCTTGTCATCGGTTACTCCACCGCAAGTGCGGCTGGCCAAATTTTACAATATCTTCAGCGCAACAGCGAGGCCACCGTCAAGGTGCTCGCCGCGCTGGTTGGCGTTTCGTCCACCGCCGTGCGTGATCATCTGGTGCATCTTCAGGCCGAGGGCCTGATCGACGTGCGCGCCGAGCGCTACGGCCCTGGCCGCCCGCGCCTGGTCTACACGCTCAGCGACGCGGCCCGCAGCCGCTTCCCAAAGCAGTACGATCGGCTGATCACCGGCCTACTACGCGAGCTGATCGCTGTGGAGGGTGCCGAAAAAGTGGATCAGCTGCTCACACGCGTAAGCCGCAGGCTCGCCGACGAGTACTCTGATCACATGGAAGGCACCAACATGGGTGCCCGACTGGACGAGCTGCGCCTGCTGCTGGAGCAGCGCGGCGTGCCCGCCGAGGTTGTCGCAGCTGGCGACGGGATCAGCCTGTTCGCATGCCCATTTTACGATGTCGTCCAGGATCATCCCGAGGTCTGCTCGATGGAGCGCCAGATGATCGAGTATGCGCTTGGCGAGAAGCTCTCCCTGGAGAGCACCATCCGCGAGGGCGCCCACACCTGCCGCTTTGTGGTGCGCAGCGGCGATATCCCCCTTACGCCCGTGCGGCGTGACGCGTAAGCAATCGCTTTTTTGAACGATCTAGTCTATGAGGAGCGCATGAGTAACGATCTGGAGATCCGGGAGCTGCAGGCCAGCATTGGCGACAAACCCATCCTGAAGGGCGTCAACCTCACGGTGCGCGCCGGCAGTGTCCACGCGATTATGGGGCCGAACGGCAGCGGCAAGAGCACGCTGGCAAATATCGTCGCCGGCCACCCCAGCTATGTGGTAACGGGCGGTGAGATCCTGTACCAGGGCCAGAACATTCTTGAGCTCGACGCCGACGAGCGCAGCAAGCTCGGGCTGTTCCTCGCCTTTCAGTACCCCGTCTCGGTTCCCGGTGTGAGCGTGGCCAACTTCCTGCGCGCCGCGCTCAACGCCCACCGCGCCCAGGAGGGCCAGGACCCGAAGAAGACCTCCATCCCCGTGGCGGAGTTTCGCAAGCAACTGCGCGAGGGTATGAAGTCCCTAGAGATGGACGAAGGCTTCGCCCGGCGCTACCTGAACGAGGGCTTCTCTGGCGGCGAGAAGAAGCGCCTGGAGATCCTCCAGATGACGCTGCTCAAGCCCACTATGGCGATCATGGACGAGACCGACTCTGGCCTCGACATCGACGCCCTGCGAATCGTGGCCGAGGGCGTGAACCGCCTGGCCGGCCCGAACATGGGCGCATTGGTGATCACGCACTACCAGCGCCTGCTGAACTACATCAAGCCGCAGTTCGTCTCCGTGATGATGGAGGGCCGCATCGTGCGCGATGGCGGCCCCGAGCTGGCGCTCGAGCTGGAGGAGAAGGGCTACGACTGGCTCCGCGAGGAGCTGGCGGGGGCCGCGTAGGATTTCGGAGCCGATTGAATCCTGTACGGGCGGCCCTCTGTGGCCGCCACGCTTGAGAGACTATGAATTCGCTTACCCTCAAAGATCTCACCGCCGACAGCGTCGTCGCCACCTCGCAGCAGCTTGGCGAGCCCGCCTGGCTTGGCGAGCGCCGCCGCGACGCCTGGGAGCTGTTCGCAAAGTCTGGCCCGCCCGAGTGGCGCCGCAGCGACCTGAGCGGCCTCGTGTCCGACGATCTCGCCACGTTCACCGCAACAGGCATTACCCTGGAGTGGGACCAGGCGCTCGCTGCGCAGGGCGTCGTCTTCAAGCCCCTGCACGAGGCCCTTGCCAGCCACGAGGCGCTGATCCAGCGCTACATGGACACGGGGGTGGCCCCGCTGGAGCATAAGTTCAGCGCTATGCGCGCCGCCCTCTGGCGCGACGGCGTGCTGCTGTATGTGCCAAAGGGCGTGGCCGTCGAGTCGCCCCTGCGCGTGCGCTACAGCCTGCCCGATGGCGTCAGCGCCACCTTCCCGCGCACACTTGTGATCATCGAGGCGAACGCCAGCGTCACCCTGGTGGAGGAGTTCAGCTCCAACGACCAGCCCGTTAGCGCGCTCGCCGCCCCGATCAGCGAGCTCTTCGCCGGCCCTGGCAGCCAGCTGCGCTTTGTGTCGGTGCAGCACTGGGGTGCGGGCGTGTACCACCTGGGCGCCCAGAAGCTGGTGCTGGAGAACGACGCTAGCGCCGAGTGGACGAGCATCGCGCTTGGCGGCAAGCTCCAGCATCTGGATGCCGAGACCACGCTCAAGGGCAATGGCTCAAGCGTGAACTGGCTCGGCGCCACCTTTGCGAACGGCACGCAGCAGTTGCTCACTGCCCCCTGGCTGCGCCACGTCGGCCATAATGCCGAGAGCTTTATGCAGTTTAAGACGGTGGTGAACGACACGGGCTACAGCGTGTTCGACGGCATGATCAAGATCGAGCACGAGTCGGCCGCCACCAGCACCCGGCTGGAGGAGCACGCGCTGCACCTCAGCCCGAACGCCCGCAACGACTCGATCCCCGGCCTGAAGATCAATACCAACAGCGTGCTCAAGGGCGGCCACGCCTCCACCAGCGGCGACGTAGACGACGAGCAGCTGTTCTACATGCAGGCCCGTGGCATCAGCAGGGCCGACGCCAAGCGCATGATCGTGATGGGCTTCTTCAGCCCGGCGCTCGACAGCATCCCGCTTGCAGGGCTGCGCGAGGAGCTGGAGAGCATTATTGAGCAGAAGATTTAGAGGCTGACGGTGGACGGTGCCGGGCGGGCTTGTACCGTCTACCGCCTACCGTTTACGGACTAGTGCTATGACAACACTCACGCAGTTCGATGTGCTCGCCATCCGCCGGGAGTTTCCCATCCTCCAGCAGGAGGTGAACGGCAAGCCGCTGGCCTTCCTCGATAGCGGCGCCTCCTCGCAGAAGCCCCGCCAGGTGATCGATTGCCTGGAGGACTACTACAAGCGCTATAACGCCAACGTGCATCGCGGGGTCTACAAGCTAAGCGAGGAGGCCACCTTCGCCTACGAGCGGGCGCGTGGCAAGGTGGCGCGCTTCATCGGGGCCGCAAGCCAGCGCGAGGTTGTCTTCACACGTAACACCACCGAGGCGCTAAACCTGGTGGCCTACAGCTGGGGCGGCGCCAACTTGCAGCCTGGCGACCGCATTCTGCTCACGATTATGGAGCACCACTCCAATATTGTGCCCTGGCAGCTGATCGCCCAGCGCACGGGGGCCAAGCTCGACTACCTCGGCATCGATGGCGAGGGTCGCCTGCGGCTCGACGAGCTCGACCAGAAGCTGAGCGAGCGCACCAAGCTTGTGGCGCTCACCCATCAGTCCAATGTGCTCGGCACGATCAACCCGGTGCGCGCCATCGCCGACCGTGCCCACGCCGTGGGCGCCGTGGTGGTGGTGGACGGGGCGCAGAGCGTGCCGCACATGCCGGTGGATGTCCAGGCGCTCGACTGCGATTTCCTGGCCTTCAGTGGACATAAGATGTGCGCTCCCACCGGCATCGGCGTGCTCTGGGGGCGGCGCGCGCTGCTGGAGGCTATGCCGCCCTTCCTCGGCGGCGGCTCGATGATCAAGGTCGTAGAGCTGGAGCAGAGCACCTACGCCGACCTGCCCGCGCGATTCGAGGCCGGAACACCTGCAATCGGTGAGGCGATCGCGCTTGGCGCGGCCTGCGACTATCTCAGCGAGATCGGGATGGAGGCTATCCATCGTCACGAGGTGGAGTTGCTGGCCTACGCGCTGGAGCGGCTGCCTGCCGTAGAGGGGCTCACGCTGTTCGGCCCGCGCAGCGTGGAGCAGCGCGGCGCGGCGGTGAGCTTCACGCTGGATGGCGTTCACCCGCATGATGTGGCGGCCATCCTCGACGGCGAGAACGTGGCGGTGCGCGCCGGGCACCACTGCACGCAGCCGCTGCATCGCCAGCTGGATGTGCCGGCTACCACGCGGGCGAGCTTCTACATCTACAACACTCACGAGGATGTGGACCGGCTCGCCGCCGGGCTGGAGAAGGCGCGGAGGATGTTCGCATGAGCGACGACATGTACCGTGAGGTGATCCTGGAGCACGCCAAGTACCCACATAACTTTGGCACGCTTGAGGGCGCCAGCGTAAGCCACGAGGAGCTTAACCCGCTCTGTGGCGACAAAGTGCGGATCGATGTGCTGATCGCGGACGGCGTGATCGCCGACGTGCGCTTCTCGGGGCGCGGCTGCGCGATCAGCCAGGCCTCTGCCTCGCTACTCACCGACGAGCTGAGGGGCATGCCGGTGGAGCAGGCCAAGCTCTACAGCAAAGACGATCTGCTGGAGCTGATCGGCATCCCGCTGAGCAAGAACCCCACCCGGCTGAAGTGCGCCCTGCTCTCGCTCAAAGCGCTCAAGGCGGGGCTGTATGGGGTGGGGCATATCCGTGATGATGACGAGCTATAACCGACCGTGAACGAAGCGTGGTGGCCCCGGCTGCCACCGTCTACCGACTACCGTCCGACAAGGAGTACGATCATGGTCGCAGAGGCAACCAATCTTCAGTTCGACTATTCCAAGTACGGCTTTCGCAACGAGGAGAACTACCTCTTCAAGGCGCCCAAGGGCCTGAGTGAGCGGGTGGTGCGTGAGCTCTCCGGCATGAAGGACGAGCCCGAGTGGATGCTCAAGCGCCGCCTGAAGGCGCTAGAGATCTTCTATAAGAAGCCCACGCCGCTGGTGGGTATGTGGGCCAACTCGGAGTTGGCCGACCTGGACTACGACAAAATTCACTACTTTGTGCGCGCTGGCGAGCGTCCCCAAACCGACTGGGACGCGGTTCCCATTGAGATCAAGAACACCTTTGAGAAGCTGGGCATCCCCGAGGCGGAGCGCAAGTTCCTGGCCGGCGTGGGCGCGCAGTATGAGTCCGAGGTGGTCTACCACTCGCTGCGCGAGGAGTGGTCGAAGCTTGGCGTGATCTTCCTGGATACCGACTCGGCGCTCAAGGAGTACCCGGAGCTGTTCAAGCAGTACTTCGGCACGATCATCCCCGCCGCCGACAACAAGTATGCCGCGCTGAACACGGCTGTCTGGTCGGGAGGCTCGTTCGTATACGTGCCCGCAGGCGTCAAGGTAGACATCCCGCTCCAGGCCTACTTCCGCATCAACGCGGAGAACATGGGCCAGTTCGAGCGCACCCTGATCGTTATCGAGGAGGGCGCCGAGGCGCACTACATCGAGGGCTGCACCGCGCCGATCTACTCCACCAACTCGCTGCATTCGGCCGTGGTGGAGATCGTGGTGAAGAAGAACGGCAAGTTCCGCTACACCACCATCCAGAACTGGGCCAACAACATCTTCAACCTCGTCACCAAGCGCGCCGTGGCCTACGAAGAGGCCAGCATGGAGTGGGTTGACGGCAACATCGGCTCGAAGCTGACCATGAAGTACCCTTCCGTCTACCTGATGGGCCGCAAGGCGCGCGGCGAGGTGCTGAGCGTGGCCTACGCTGGCAAGGGCCAGCATCAGGACGCGGGCGCGAAGATGATCCACAACGCCCCAGAGACCACCAGCCGCATCACCAACAAGTCGGTGAGCAAGGACGGCGGCAAGACGACGTATCGTGGCCTCGCCAAGGTGGCGCCGGGCGCGTACGGCGCGAAGATCAACGTCAACTGCGACGCCCTGATCCTGGACGACCGCTCGGCCTCGGACACCATCCCGTTCATCGAGATCGAGGAAGACCGCTGCACGCTGGCTCATGAGGCGACGGTGGGGCGCATCGGCGCGGAGCAGCTGTTCTACCTGATGAGCCGCGGCCTGAAAGAGGCCGACGCGATGTCGATGATCGTGCTCGGCTTTATGGAGCCCTTCACGCGCGAGCTGCCGATGGAGTACGCCGTAGAGCTGAACCGGCTGATCCAGATGGAGATGGAAGGCTCGGTCGGGTAACGGCCAGCCTGGACCACGAAGACCGTCTGGACCACGAACGGCGCGAATGGGGCGCGAAGGCCGCGAACAGCTCAGTATTGTTCGCGCCTTCGCGTTCGTGCTGTTCGTCGGGTTTCGTGCTCTTCGCAGTCCAAATGGTTCGCGCTGTTCGTGGTCCAAGCGCTCGATATTTGAGGAACGTATGCCTACCTATTCTCTTGGCCCGTTGTCCGCGCTGGCGCCTGGGAGCATGGCCGTCTACACGGTGACGGGTGTGCCGATCCTGGTGCTGCGCGTGGAGGACGAGCTGTTCGCGATCGACAACATCTGCTCGCACGCCGACGCGAAGCTGAGCGAGGGCGAGTTCGACCCGGACGAGGGCTGCGTGGAGTGCCCGCTGCACGGCTCGACCTTCGATATTCGCACCGGCGTGCCGCGCAGCTTCCCCGCCTTCGAGCCCGTGACGACGTATAACGTCGCTTCTGTGGATGGTCAGATAGTTCTTGAGTTTCCCACGTAAGAACTTGACTAATCCAGCGCAGCGCAGTACAATGCGCGGCATCTGTTCTGACCCTCTATAGCAAGAGGAGCGTACTATGAGCGGCTACGCGCACCCAGAGGTGCTTGTTGATACAGCATGGGTCGCCGACCATCTGAGCGACCCCGGCGTGCGGCTGGTGGAGAGCAACGAAGATATGTTGCTCTACGAGACCGGCCACATCCCTGGCGCCGTCAAGATCGACTGGGTGACCGACCTGAACGACGATACGGTGCGCGACTACCTCGACGCCGCGCGCTTCGGCGAGTTGCTGGCGAGCAAAGGTATCTCGAACGACACCACGGTGGTGATCTACGGCGACAAGCATAACTGGTGGGCGACGTACGCCTTCTGGGTCTTCAAGCTGTTTGGCCACGCCGACGTGCGCATTCTTGATGGCGGGCGGGCCAAGTGGGCCGCCGAGGGCCGCGAGCTGACGCGCGCGGTGGCGGGCTACGCCCAGGGCAGCTACAGCGCCCCGGAGCGCGACGACACCACCATCCGCGCCTTCCGCGACCAGGTGCGCGAGCATATCAAGCGGAGCGGGGGCACGGCTCTGGTGGATGTGCGCAGCCCACAGGAGTTCAGCGGTGAGCGCACGCATATGCCGGAGTATCCCCAGGAGGGCACGCTGCGCGGCGGCCACATCCCCAGCGCCGTGAGCATCCCGTGGGCCAAGGCCGTGAAGGACGACAGCACGTTCAAGAGCGCCGACGAACTACGCGAGCTGTACGGCGCCCAGGGCGTTACCGCAGACAAGGACATTGTGGCCTACTGCCGGATCGGCGAGCGCTCCAGCCATACCTGGTTTGTGCTCACCTACCTGCTCGGCTACCCCCAGGTGCGCAACTACGACGGCAGCTGGACGGAGTGGGGCAACAGCGTGGGCCTGCCGATCGAGAAGGGCGCGTAGGTTCTAAGCTGCATGGATCGTCAGGCCATCATTGAGCGTCTGCTCGACCACTACGAGCGCCCACGCCACCACGGCCCGCTGGAGGGCGCCGACGTGACGATGCCCGGCGGCATCCCCGACTGCGGCGACACGGTGACGATCTACCTCAAGGTGGACGCGGCGGGCGAGCGGGTGGAGGCGCTGAGCTTCGAGGGCCAGGGCTGCACGATCAGCCAGGCCGCCGCCTCGCTGCTGGCCGAGGAGCTGCGCGGCAGGGGCCTGGACGAGGTGCTGGCCATGGACGATGCCGACGTGATCGATCTGCTGGGGCGCGAGGTGGCCCGCGCGCGGCCCCGCTGCGCCACCCTCGCCCTGCACACCATCCAGACCGCCGTGATCGCCTACCGCAAAAGGCAAGGGAACGGGGCACCGGGTACAGGGCACAGGATTAGCGCATCAGAACGGCCTAAACCCTTGCCTGGACGCCCAACACCCAATGACTGACGACCGCTCGATGTGCTGCGCTCGGCCTGCACCCTGTACCCTGTACCCTGTACCCTCGCTATGACCACACCGCTCGATCTGATCGGCAACACGCCGCTGCTGCGGCTCACCCGCGTGGCGGAGGGCCTGCCCCCCGGCGTGGAGCTCTACGCCAAGGCCGAGTGGCAGAACCTGGGCGGCTCGGTGAAGGATCGGCCCGCGCTCTGGATGCTGCGCGACGGCGAGCGGCGCGGCCTGCTGCGGCCCGGCATGCGCGTGGCCGACGCCACCAGCGGCAACACCGGGATCGCCTACGCCACCATCGGCGCGGCCCTGGGCTACGGCGTAACCCTGGCCATGCCAGCCAACGCCAGCCCCGAGCGCGTGAGCACGCTGCGCGCCCTGGGCGCCGAGCTGATTCTCACCGATGCCGCCGAGGGCATGGACTTGGCGATCAG
>JAYUYB010000583.1:0-8393 GCA_043752655.1 Chloroflexota bacterium | reverse complement strand
GCGCCATGGCCACGCGGCTCCACGCGCTCATCACAGCCAGCGCGCCAGCGCTCGCGCCGCGACTCTGGTACGGGATGCCAGCGTACACCAAGGACGGCAAGGTCGTCTGCTTCTTCCAAAGCGCGCAGAAGTTCAACACGCGCTACGCGACGCTCGGCTTCAGCGACACGGCGAACCTCGACGCAGGCACCATGTGGCCAACCGCCTTCGCGCTGACGGAGTTGGGCGCCGCCGAAGAGGCAAGGATCGGCGCGCTCGTGAAGCAAGCGGTGAGCTGAGGGCTGGACTCCCCACTGGCCCCCAACCGCCTCGGAACCGTCGTTCGGGACGAGGGGTTCCCGCACCTAATCGTACGCAGCAGCCAAAATCGGATAAGCAGGAGTTCTCTCGTTTTCAGCGAAGCACATTCCGCCACTTTTCGCGGTTGCTGACAACCAGTATAGCATTACAAGGCCCGCATCGTCCTACGCGGACGCAGCACGGCGTCGGGGTCTACGAGCAGGATGTGGAGCGGTGGCTGCGTGGGCACGGCGATACCGTTGCTGGACGCACGTGTGCTGAGGTTCCAGGTGTAGCATACCTAGAACCGCCTGCATTCTTCGTTACAGTGCCGCAACACAGCATGCACGTCTCACCACGTCGCCTGCGCCCAACCGCTGGTCTCCACACGCGCCGGTGTGGCGCCTCACGCAGGCCCACCGCCGGCCAACATATAGCCCCTGCCACGCACCGTCAGGATGAGCTGCGGCGCGGTGGGATCGGCTTCGAGCTTCTGGCGCAGGTGATGGATGTGGGGCTTGATCAGCTCGTTGGCCTCGAGCGGGTCGGTCGCATAGCCCTGGGCGCAGCGCACCAGCTCGCCGAAGCTAAGCACGCTGCCGGCGTGCTCGGCCAGGCAGAGCAGCACGCGGAACTCGGTGGGCGTCAGGGTCAGCGTCCGTCCCGCGAGCGTCACCTCCTGGCGCCAGGCGTCGAGCTGTAAGGCACCGACGATCAGGGTGCGCTGCGGCTTCGCCTCATGGTGCGACCCGCTCACCGGCTCGGCCTGGCTTGGGGTCGCAGGTGCAGGGACGTTGCCACGCAGCTCCTGTAGCGCCGCGCCCACGCTGTCGAGGAGCTGGTGTTGGCGCAGCTGCTGGGCTCTGGTGGCCAAGGCGGCATGGACCCGCTCGATCACCGCAGGCGGCGGGGTGGTCTTGAGCACATAGTCGAAGATGCCCTGGTGCAGGCCCTCGATCGCGGTATCGAGGGAGCCGTGACCCGTAAGCACGATCACGACGAGATCGGGCTGGCGGGTGCGCGCCGCAGCCACCACGGCCATGCCGTCCATCCCCGGCATCTTCAGATCGACCAGGAGCAGGTCAAAGGGCTGCTGGGCCAGCAGGCCGAGCGCGGCGGCACCATCTGCCGCCGGCGTCACCGCGTAGCCGGCACGCTGGAGCAGGGCCCCGAGCGTCAGGCGAATGTTCGCCTCATCATCAACGAGCAATATCTGTGCTGGCTGTGACATCTCTGCGCTCCTGAGTAACGGCACCGCGAACAGGTCGCCGCGCCCGGATGGCTGCTATTGAGCCGCCGTAGCGTCCCAGCTTGTGCGCGCCGGCCTACGCGGGCGGTCGATACGGCAGCGCGACGCGGAAGGTGGTTCCCTTGCCTGGCTCGCTCTCCACCTCGATCTGGCCGTGGTGCTGGGTGACGATGTGCGCCGAGATCGAGAGGCCCAGCCCAGTGCCGGTGGGCTTGGTGGTGAAGAACGGCTCGAAGAGGTGGACGCGGATGTCGTCGGGGATGCCCATGCCGGTGTCGGCGATCTCCAGCAAGGCTGCCGCCGGGCCGGCGAGCGTGCGCACCGTCAGGGCGCCGCCGTCGGGCATGGCGTCCACCGCGTTGAGCAGCAGGTTCAAGAGCACCTGGCGCAGCTGGTCGCTGTTGCCCACCACAGGCGACAGCGCGGGCGCGGGGGTGAAGTTTACCTGGACGGCAGTGTGGCGCGTGTTCAGGCTGATAATGGACAGAGTCTCCTCCACCAGCCGGTTGAGGTCGCAGGGTGTCAGGTCGCCGCGCGGTGGCCGGTAGAAGTCGCGCATGCGCTCGATGACCCCGGCGATGCGCCCCAGCTCGTCGCGCGCGATGGCCAGGTATTGCATGCTGCTCCTATCCGGCAGGAGATCGAGATCGGCCTCTAGCAAGTAGAGGCTGTTGCGGGCGGCGTAGAGCGGGTTGTTGATCTCGTGGGCGACCGAGGCGGCCAGCTGGCCCACCGCGGCGAGGCGCGCGGCTTGCATCATGCCAGCCTCGGCGGCCGAGACCCGCGCCACCAACTGGCGCTGGAGCTCCTCGGCGGCGCGCTTGCGCTCCGTCACGTCACGGATCACGCTGGTGACGAGCAGGCCATCAGCGGTGCGCAGGGTGCTGAGGCTCACCTCGACAGCGAAGGTGGAGCCATCGCGGCGCCGAGCGACGAGGTCGAGGCCGTTGCCCATGGGGCGAGTGTGCGGTGCGGCCACATAGGCGGCGCGGTGCTGGGCGTGGCGTTCGCCGAGGCTCCCTGGCAGCAACAGCTCGACCGGCTGGCCGAGGAGCTCGTCCACGGCGTAGCCGAACAGCAGGGCAGCCTGGCTGTTGGCGATCTGGATGCGTCCGGCCTTGTCGACGATGATCAGCGCGTCGGGCGCGCCCTCAAGCAGGGCCTGAAACTGATCCTCAAGACGCGGCGAGGCAGGCGCCGCACGCGGCTCGGCTGAGCCGACACCGGGGTCAGAGGGTGCGGCGCCATTTGGCGGCTGGTGCATGCCCATGGGCCTCCTTGTCCGAGCGCGACTCACGTGCGGGCGTATCGTACGCCAGATGCGGGCAGAACGCAATCGGAATTCGGCCAGGGCAGTCGGCTCAGCAGATCCTTGGCAGCTGCTCGCCGCTCAGCATAGCGACGATGCGCGTCGCGCCGATCTGGCTGCGCAGCGTCACCAGGGGATAACCACGCGCCTCAACGTGGCCGATCACTGCCGCCCCCGCTCCGAGGGGATGGGCGCGTAACAGCGCGAGGGCGCGCTCAGCGTCGGCAGGGGCTACGAAGCTCACGAAGCGGCCCTCGTTGGCGACATGGAGCGGGTCCAGCCCCAGGATCTCGCAGGCGCCGTGGACCTCCTCGTGCACCGGGATGCTGCGCTCGTCCAGGGCGATCTCCACGCCGGCGGCCTCCGCGATCTCCACCAGGGCGCTCGCCAGCCCGCCCCGTGTGAGGTCGCGCATGCAATGCACGGCGACACCTGCGTCGAGCAGGCCGAGGGCCAGGTCGGCAAGTGGCGCGCAGTCGCTCACGATAGTGCTCTCGAAGGCCAGCCCCTCGCGCTCGGCCATGATGGCGATGCCGTGACGCCCGAGATCGCCGCTCAGGAGCAGCACATCGTCCACCTGCACCTGTGCCGGCCCAATCTTCCCAGGGTGTTGTATTACGCCGATCCCAGCCGTGTTGATAAAGATCCCGTCGCCCTTGCCACGATCCACAACTTTTGTGTCGCCGGTGACGAACTGCACTCCGGCCGCCTCGGCTGCGCGCCGCATCGAGTGGACAACCCGCCAGAGCGTCTCCACCGGCAGGCCCTCCTCCAGGATGAAGCCGGCGCTCAGGTAGCACGGGCGGGCGCCGCACATCGCCAGGTCGTTCACTGTGCCGTTGACGGCCAGGGTGCCGATGTCGCCGCCGGGGAAGAAGAGCGGCTGAACGACGTACGAGTCGGTGCTAAAGGCCAGCCGCGCCCCGCCCAGGATGAGCTGGGCGCCATCGTGGCGTGTGTCGAAGTTCGGGTTGGCGAAGGCTGGCCCGATCACACGCTCGATCAGCTGGTGCATGAGCCGGCCGCCCCCGCCGTGGGCCAGCAGGATCTGAGGGTGATCGGCGATCGGCAGCGGGCAATCCAGGGCGAGTTGGGTTTCGGCGCTCATCGTTCATGCTCCTTGTCGCCCACGCGCAGCGCCGTGGGCACTGCGCGTCGGTAGCGATAGTAGGCGGCGCAGGCCCCCTCAGACGAGACCATCGGGGCGCCAAGGGGTAGCTCAGGCGTACAGCGCGTGCCGAACATCGGGCACTCGTGGGGCTTCCTGATGCCGCGCAGCACCTGCCCGCTGATGCACTCTGACGACTCAGCGGCCGTGTAGCCCAGCAGCCCAAAGCGCGCAGCCGCGTCGTAGGCATCGTAGGGGGCGCGCAGGCCAAGGCCGCTTGACGGGATCGCGCCGATGCCCCGCCACTGTCGCGTCACCACCTCGAAGACCTCGGCCACGAGCGCCTGGGCGTGCGGGTTGCCCGCCCGACACACCGCGCGGCTGTACGGGTTCTCGACTGTGGCCCGCCCCTGCTCAAGCTGTTGTACACACATCAGTACGCCCTGAAGGATGTCGAGTGGCTCGAAGCCGGTGACGACGATCGGCACGCGGTAGCGCTGCGCCAGGGGCTCATACTCGCTGTAGCCCATCACCATGCAGACGTGGCCGGCGGCCAGGAAGCCCTGCACACAGTTGTCGGGCGCGCTCAGGATGGCCTCCATCGCCGGCGGCACCAGCACATGCGCGACAAGGACCGAGAAGTTGGCGAGGCCCTGCGCGCGCGCCTGGAAGACGGCCATCGCGTTCGCGGGCGCCGTTGTCTCGAAGCCCACCGCGAAGAAGACAACCTGGCGCTCGGGGTGGCTGCGGGCGATAGCCAGCGCGTCGAGCGGGGAGTAGACCACGCGCACGTCACCGCCGGCGGCCTTCACCGCCAGCAGGTCGCGGCCCGTCCCCGGCACCCGCAGCATGTCGCCGAAGGAGCAGAAGATCACCTCGGGCAGTGCGGCGATGGCGACGGCACGATCAATCTGCTCGACAGCCGTAACGCACACCGGGCAGCCGGGGCCGTGGACGAGGGTGATCTCCGGCGGCAGCAGCTCGTCGATGCCGAACTTGACGATCGCGTGGGTCTGCCCGCCGCACACCTCCATGATCGTCCAGGGGCGAGTGACGCTGCGGGCGATGGCCCTGGCGTAGCGATGGGCGTCCGCCGCGTTGCGGTACTCGTCGATGTACTTCACGTCGGCTCCTCCCTGAGCTCGTCGAGCTCGTCCATCTGCTGGAGGTACTCGAACACCCTGGCGGCCTCCTGCTCGTCTACCACGCTGAGGGCGAAGCCGACGTGGACCAGCACGTAGTCGCCGAGCTCGGCCTCGGGCACGTAGGCCAGGCTGGCCTCCTTGACGATCCCACCGAAGCGCACGCGCCCCATGCGGAGCAGGGGCTCCTCACCGCTGACGCTGATGATCTGGCCGGGCACTGCGAGACACATCTGATTACCCTTCCTGCCGCCGCGCGCCCGCGTGGCGTGCGGCAGCCACGATCTGGCCGAGGGCAATGCCGCCGTCGTTCGGCGGGACGCGCTGCTGCCAGGCCACCTGGAACCCATCTTGCCGCAGTCGCACCACGGTCCGCTCCAGCAGGTACATATTCTGGAAGCAGCCGCCGCTCAGCGCCACGCGCTCCTGCCCGCTGCGCCGGGCCACCGCGACGATCATCTCCACAAGCGTGTTGTGGAAGCGGGCCGCCATCACACTTGGCTGCACGCCGCGCTCAAGGTCTTCCAGCAGGGCCAGCAGTGTCGGCGCCCAATCGACCACCATGGGCGAAGCGCGGTTGTCGATGCTGTGCGGGTACGCCTCGTCGGTCGGCGCGGGGCCGATCGCGCACTCCAGCTCCATCGCGGCCTGGCCCTCGAACTGGGCGATCTGGCGCAGGCCGAGGAGGGCCGCGACCCCGTCGAAGAGTCGCCCTGCGCTGGAGGTGAGGGGCGCGTTCAGCTCGCGGCCCAGCATCGCCCGCAGCACGCGCCGCTCCTCGGGCGTGAAGGCGAGCCGGCGCGAGGCCGGGGCCCCGTCGAGCAGACGATCGGCCTCGAGCTGGTGGAGCAGGCTGAGCGCCACGCGTCGCGGCTCGCGCACGGCCGCCTCGCCGCCGGGCAGCCGGAACTGGCGCAGATGGGCCACGCGCTCCCAGCCGTCCGCGTCCACCCGTAGGAACTCGCCGCCCCAGACCGTGCCATCGCCGCCGTACCCAGTGCCATCCCAGGCCACGCCGAGCAGCGGCGGCGCCAGCTCGTTCTCAGCCATGCACGAGAGGATATGGGCGTAGTGGTGCTGCACCGCCAGGAGCTGCGTGGGCCGCGCCCGCGCGGCCGCGCGGGCCCAGCGCGTAGAGCTGTAGTCGGGGTGCAGGTCGTGGACGATCATGGCGGGCTCCACAGCGTAGAGCGCGCCCAGGTCGGCGACCGCCCGCTCGAAGGCGCGCTGGGCCGACGCCGTCCCCAGGTCGCCGATGTGCTGGCTGACGAAGGCGTTGCCCGCAACGACGAGGGCCACGGCGCTCTTCTGCTGCGCGCCCACAGCCAGCGTCGGCGCTGTGGGCGCCGCCTGGCCAAGGGGCAGCGGGAGCGGCGCGTAGCCGCGCGAGCGGCGTAGCAGCAGCTCGCGCCCGAGCGCCACGCGGGCCACCGAGTCGTCCACGTGGCGGGCGATCGGCCGGTTGTGCACCAGGAACAGGTCGGCGATGCCGGCGAGCGTCGTGAGCGCCACATGCTCGTCCGTACAGATCGGCTCTTCGGCCCGGTTGCCGCTTGTGGCCACGACCGGAACATCTAGCTCCGCGAGCAGCAGGTGGTGCAGCGGTGTGGCGGGCAGCATTACGCCGAGGCATGGGTTGCCCGGCGCTACCGCCTCGGCGATGCGCCCGCGGCCGCCGGCGCGGCGCCGCAGCAGCACGATCGGCGCCTCTGGCCCGCAGAGCAGCCGGGCCTCCTGGGGCGAGACGAGGCAGTCGGCCTCTACCTCCTCAAGCGCCGGATAGACCAGGGCAAACGGCTTGGCCTCGCGGTGCTTGCGTGCGCGCAGCCGTCTCACGGCCACCTCGTTCCCCGTGTCTACAATCAGCTGGAAGCCGCCCACGCCCTTGAGCGCCACGATCTGGCCGGCGCGGATGGCGTCGGCTGCCGCGAGCAGGGCGGCGTCGTGAGTGGCGAGCACGGCGCCCGTGCTGTCCCAGAGCTCCAGGTGCGGCCCACAGTCGGGGCAGGCGTTGGGCTGGGCGTGGAAGCGCCGGTCGAGGGGGTGCTCGTACTCGGCCCGACAGCGCGGGCAGAGGGCGAAGCCGCGCATGGTGGTGGCGGCCCGGTCGTAGGGCAGGGCCAGCACGATGCTGTAGCGCGGGCCGCAGTTGGTGCAGTTGATGAAGGGGTAGCGGTAGCGTCGGTCGTTCGGGTCGCGCAGCTCGCGCAGACAATCGGCGCAGGGCGCGATGTCGGGCAGCACCAGGGCCGTCTTCGCCCCGCCCGCGTCGCTCGCGCGGATGGTGAAGCCTTGGTAGCCTATCGGGTCGAGCTGCCACAGCTCCCGGCTCTGGATCGACGCGCGGGGCGGCGGCGCGGCTTCCAGCCGGGCGAGGAAGGCGTCGAGCTGCGCCTGCGGGCCTTCGAGCTCGATCCAGACGCCCTGGCCGCCGTTGCTCACCCAGCCGGCGAGGCCAAGCCCGGTCGCGAGTCGGTACACGCAGGGCCGGAAGCCGACGCCCTGCACCGCGCCGCGAATCAGGAGCCGCGTGCGGGTGATGGCCGTCTGGTCGGGCAGGGTGGTGATGGCGGAGTGCTCGTCCATGGTCGGCTCGCGCTCATGTAATCTCGACAGCGGCGAGGGAGAACTCGTGCCCCGCTAGGAGCGTGGCGCGCAGGTGGCCGCAGCTGGGGCAGACGTGCAGCAGAGCCTCCGCCTCGTCTTGCGACCCGTCGGCTGGCGCAAACTCGGTGGCACAGTGGGGGCAGCGGCAGCGGGCTGGGATGCGCTGGATCTCGAGCTGGGAGCCCTCGGCGATGGTGCCCTTGGTAACGATGGGGAAGACGTAGTCGATCACCTCGGGGTCGATCCCGGACTCGACGCCGACGCGCATGGTGATGCGCTCGATGCGCTGGGCCCCATGCTGAGCGGCGCTCCTGAGGGCGGCGCTGATGGCGTTCTGGATCAGTCCGATCTCGTGCATGGTTCGCTCCTCAGGGAATGGATCAGGTCGCGCAGGAAGCGCAAGGAAAGGAGCATGCCGCGACAGGCGGCCGGCGAGAGCTCCGCGCCGAAGGCGAAGCGCTCAGCCGGGATGGTGAGCCACCAGGCCGGCGGCCGACGCTGGTAGAGGGCGTCGGCGAGGGCGAGGAGGGTCCGCGGGTCGCCCCCGTGCCCGCCAACCTCGTGGGCCGCCAGACCCGTGATTGCCTGCACGGTAAACTCGGCCTCGCCTGCGCAGCACGCGGCATCGATGAACAGGACCGCCCTGGCCTCAGCGAGCGTATGGGCCAGCTCCGGCGTGAGCTGATGCACGCTGATCCC
>JAYUYB010000582.1:0-17515 GCA_043752655.1 Chloroflexota bacterium | reverse complement strand
TGGATAAGTCGATCCACCACGAGGTGGGCCATACGGTCTCGGGCCAGAAGTGGGGCCTCGACACGACGGACGCCCGTTGGAACGACTGGAAGAGTGCGAGCACCAACGACGGCAGCGCGCCCTCGAAATATGCGCAGGTGGCGCCCACCGAGGACTTCGCCGAAACCTACGCCCTGTACTACCAGGTTAAGGGCACGCCGGCCGAAGCCGATGCCCGCCAGCGCTTCCCGAATCGCTTCCAGGTTATCGACGATATAGTCGCTGGGAAGAGGTGATCAGCATGGACCGACCGCAGCACCCCGGTAAGATTACGTTTGTCGACGGTAATACCCAGGCAATCCGGCGCGAGGCCGACGCGGCGGAGCTCCCCGAGAGCATCGCTTTCGTGGCGGTTGAGGGGCAGCTGCACCCGGTTGTTCGCATTGTCGACTTTACCAGCGACGATCAGCGCATCATTCGGCAGTACGGCATCGATGGCCAGCTGCTTTTCTCAACCCTGCAGCTCCGCGACCCGGAGGCGCAAGCCTGAGCCAGCCAGTGCTTTGGCGTATGGCGTCGTCTGGTATTGTTCATGTCATGCAGCTAAGTGGCCCGGTCCCTTGTGCCTCGCAGAAAGTCGCCGCTATGAGTTCTGAAATTGTGCAGGCCGGCTACGAGGAGCTGGACAAGATCGCGGCGCAGTTTGGGCGCGGGGCGGCGGCGGCCGCGCAGCTGCGCCAGCGCATGCAGCGCAGCTTCGAGCCCCTGGCGCAGGGCGGCTGGCAGGGTCGCGGCGCGGACGCCTTCACGGCCGAGATGCGCGCGAAGATCTTCCCGGCCCTGGAGCGCATGATCCGCGCCCTTGAGGCCGGCCGCGCCGTGACCCTGGAGATCAAGGGCGTGATGCAGCGCGCTGAGGAGGAGGCCGCGCGGCCCTTCAAGGGCGATGCCGGCCTGAACGGCGACCTCCCCGGCGGAGGCGGCGCTGATGCGGGCGGCGGCGCTGGCAGCGGTGCGGGCGGCGACATTGGCGGCGACTTTGGCGCCGGCGAGCTCGGCCGTGCGCTGGACGGCGGCGCGGGCGACCTCGGTGGTGGCGGCTCCGCTGGTGGCGGTGATGGCGGCAGCGGCGGCCTCGCCCCAGGCGTCGTGCCGGGTGGTGGCGCGGGCAACCTCGGTGGCGGCGGTGGCAGTGCCGGCGCGGGTGGCGGCGGTGACAGTGGCGACAGTGGCGGTGGTGGCAGTGGCGGCGGTGGCAGTGGCGGCGGCGGCGGCGGCGGTGGTGGTGGCACCGCTGAGAACAAAGGTGGCGGCGGTGGTGGCGGCGCCAAGAAAGCCTTGAGTCGTGAAGAAGAGATTCTAAAGCTGATCAAGGCGGGCGACCGCAACGGCGCGATCTTGAAGGCGATCGAGCTGTATAATCTTGACGTCAGCGCGATCAAAGGCACACCGGCCTACGATAAACTTGTGAGCGGCGAGGGTCTGACCTCGCCCGATGGCAAAGTCACGATTGGTGATGATGCGTTCTCCTCGCCTGGGTGGCTGGCCTCCTCGATCGGCCACGAGGCGCTCCACGCCGCGCAGTTGCAAGACGGTCGCTGGAACGACCATCCCGAGAGCCGTGGCCTGAACGAGGTCGAGGCCTACGACTACGAGATCGCCAACGCCAGCCAGAATGGCCTCAGCGACAAAGAGGTCGCCGAGCTTACGTCCCGCCGCGAGGCCGAGTACAAGCAGCTGCCGCAGTCCGCGCGCGACCGGGTAGACAATGGCGACTATACGCCCCCGGCGAAAGGTGATAAATAGCCATGCTGTCGCTCACTCTCAGCCTGCCGCAGCGCAGCTTCGCCCCCGACGACACCCTGCCGCTCACCGCCGCGCTGCAGAACACGGGCGCCGCGCCGCTGCTCGTCAACGCCCGCCTGGCCCTGAATGCCCCATCGGCGCCGGCTGTTTTCCGCGAGGTCGAGCTGCGCATCACGCGCGGGGGCGACGCCGCGCCGCTGCCCTTCCAGGCCCGTGTGAACATCGGCGCGCCGCAGCCCGAGAGCTTCCAGCTGCTTGCGGCGGGCCAGGAAATCACCAGAGTGTATCATGTAGGAAGCTACTACGGGCTGACGGCTGGCCTCTACAGCGTGGCGGCGGTCTACAGCAACCGGCAAGACTATGCGCGTGGGTCCGAGCGTGCCTGGCAAGGGGAGGTTGTGTCAGATGCTGTCACATTCGAAATCGGCGCGGCCCGGCCCGCGTAGCAGTGCCGGCCTGCGTCTCGCACTCCTGATCGGCGCCGTGTTGGGCGCCATGCTCCTCGCGCCGCTCACCAGGGCCCAGGAGCGTCCACCTGAGATCGCGGTGCTGCATACGGCGATCCAGCAACAGACCGACCCCGCCAGCCTTCCGTTGAGCGTCTTCTTTACGCTGCGCGACCAGAACGGCAACATTGTGCCGCGCTCGGCCGTGAGCCTCGACGGCGCCGAGGGCGAGCTTACGGTGAAGCCCACTGGCGCGCAGGCGTTCCCACCGGTGCCGATCACCGTCGGCACGCCGCAGTCGCCGATCAAGATCGCCCTGGTGATCGACCGCAGCGGCAGCATGAACCAGCTCGTCGGCGATAGCAACGTGAGCGAGAAGCAGACCCTCGACACGATTGTGCGCAACGCCGCCGTGGAAAGTATCAAGTTGGCCCCCGAGCAGGCCGAGTTCGCCGTCTTCAGCTTCGCCGAGCGCACCGAGCTGCAGAGCGACGGCTTCCTGCGCAAGGCCGACCAGTCCCAGCTGATCGAGGACTCGATCCGGCGCTTCACCACCAATCCCTCTGGCACTGGCAACACCTGTATCTCCGACGCAGCTCTAGAGGCGATCAAAACCCTCAACGGGGCAGATACACAGGGCGCCCAGACGGTCGAGCGCAAGGCGGTGATCCTCTTCACCGACGGCCTCGACAAAGAGGCCGACAAGCCCAATGGGGCCACAAACTGCACCAACGCCGACTTCGGCTCCGTGATCCGCAACGCCCAGCTATCCTCGGGCACGATCATTCCCATCTATACGATCTGGCCATGCACCGAGCCCTGCGACCAGAACCAGCGTGTGGGGCTGGAGAACCTCGCCCGCGAGACCAGGGGCGCCTCGGCGATCGGCTCGCTCCAGGATGTTAGCTCGCTCTTCCAGCGCGTGATGGAGTTGCTCAACAGCCAGTGGCTCGTGACGGCCAACGTGAGCGCCATCGCGGGCGCGAACACGGCCACCCTGGAGGTGCGCCTCGAAGATGGTGGCAACACCCTGACGGCCGCTACCCCGTTCGAGTCGCCGATCACCACGGTGCTTGCCCCACAGCTCGCTGTGGCCCAGCAACGCTACGACTCGGACAGCGACACCTACAAGGTGACGCTCACGGTCGTCAACCCGCAAAACGTTGGTCAGGTGGTCGCCGGCGTGTACAACCTCGACAGCGGCGGCACGCTGATTGGGCAGGAGCAGCGCTTCGATAACCTGAAGGAGCGCCTCGAATTCGATCTTTCTACCGATGGGCTCAGGTCGGGCGAAAACTATTTTCTGCGCATCAGTGCGACCGGCACGAATAAGCAGCCGCTCAAGGATCAGCAGGGCGCTCCGCTGCTCATCACCTACCCGTTCGTCTACGAGCCCAAGCTCAGCTACACCATTGGCGCCATCACGCCCGAGTGGCAGAATGGGCCTCTGGTGGTTGAGGTAAATGTGCGCGGCGCGGGTCAGCGCGACCTGAGCTTTAGCGGCGAGATCATCAATCGCAACGGCGGTGCGAAAGAGGCGCTCGAGCTCACCACCTTCCGCGACGGGCGGCTCCGCTTTCCGCTGCCGACGATGCTGCGCGAAGCGAGCGGACCAAGCGAATATGAGCTTACTCTGCGCCTGGAAGAGGGTGAGAATGTGCTGGAGCAGCGAACCGAACAGCCGGTGACGCTTACGCCCCCCGATCCCCCGTCGCCGCCGATCCTGCTGTTCGTGCTCGCTGGGCTTAGCGTGGTCATTGTTGGCGTGATTGGCAGCCTTTTCTACGTGCGCAGCCGCCCCCAGAAGCGCGAGATCCCGCTGCCCTACAACTCGGCGACGATGCTCCCCCAACAGCCATCCGCACTGTCGAAGCCTGCGCCCGACAAGGCGAAGCTCACCCCCGACTCCGCTCCTGTGTCGCCGGTTGCCCCAACCCAGGCGAAGATCCCGCCTGCCGTCAAGATCACGCCACCGGTAAAAAAGCAGATCCCCATGGCCCCGCCCACAGAGATACGGTCGTCCCCGGCCCCGGCTGCGGCAACGATCATCCACGCTACCTCCGAGCCGACCGTGCTCCACACGGCGCAGCGCAAGCCCCGCGTGCGGATCAAGGTACTCAAGACTCTCGACCAAGCTCAGATGCGAGAGCAAATCATCGATTTGCCGTGTACCATCGGACGTGAGCAAGTGAGCTTTGCGATCACAGGGGATCCAAAAATCTCGCGTCTCCATGCCGAGATCCGCGTCGAGGACGGCCGGCTGCTCGTAGGAGACGCGAAGAGTACGAACGGTACAATGGTTCATGATCAGCAGCTTGAGTCAGGCGCAACCGCCCCTCTCGAAGGTGTAACTGTGATCGGGATCGGTCCGAACACCCTTCTGGAGGTCGAGTCTCAATAGAACCATGCTTAGCTCGCCGCCCCGATCAATTCGCGCTCGACGCCGTCTGATGCCATGCTACGCCGGGGGTTATCTGCGCGCATTGTACGATCAGGCTGCGCGCCGGGCATGGTATCCACAGATGACACAGATTTCCGGGCTATTTTCTGCCGCAACAGGTGCAACGGCCTTGCTACCGCCGGTAGCGGGTCGTCACCTGCTCGCGGCGCAGCATGCGGCCCGCCGCGTCGCGTACGCTGCGGCTGTTCACGACCTCGATCAGCTCGCCCTCGCGCACGAGGGGCGGGCGTAGCTCCACGCTCCTGCCGTCGCTGTGGCCCCAGAGCGTGACGGTGGCCACGCCGTCTGCGGCCTGCGCCGCCACGTAGAGGCGCTGCCCGGTGTCGTTGCGTACGCGCAGATCGGGGCCGGGCGCGGCGATGGCGGCGTCCAGGCCGGGCATGTCGCTGTAGGCGGCGAGCCAGCGCGAGTGGCCCTGGCGCTCCAGCACGGGCAGGCCGGCGGCCCAGGCGGCCCGGTAGAGCAGCGTGGCCACGCTACAGATCCCGCCGCCTACTTCGTTGGACACAACTTCGCCGCCCACTACGGCGGGGCCGGGCAGGTAGCCAGCCGCCGCTGAGATCTCGCCCACTGCGACGAGGAACGAGAGCCGCGCCCCTGGCTCAACAATCTCCCCGCTTAGGTTTGCGGCGGCGAGCTCGATATTGGCGCCCCAGGCTGTGCCTGGCGTGTAATGCAGCGTGGCCGAGGCGAGGGGCGCGAGGGGCAGGCCGGGCGTGCGCTCGGCCTGGGTTAGGCGCTGCTCCGCCAGCCACGCGCCGAGCGGCGCTTGCTCCACCACGCCGCCCGCCGGGGTCGGGTGGAAGCTGAGCAGGCCGCGCTCGAAGTATTGCACCAGGAGCGTCGTGCCGTCGGGCTGGGGCTCCTGGAACTCCTCTGAGATGGGGTGGCCGAGCAGGGCCACGCCGCCGCTGCGCGCGTGGTGCCACGCGAAGGCGCCGCCGAGGGTGTGCCCCGACTCGGGAACGTACAGCTGGCCCGGCGCCAAGGGCGTGTCGGCGGGGAGCCACTGGAACGGCGCCTCGTCCACGCGCCCCGCTGCGCGCAGGCTGCCGAGGCGCGCGAGGCGCAGCTCGTCGCCGTGGCGCTCCAGGCGTGCGTAGGCGAAGTACTGCACCGGCACGCCAAGCTCCCCGTCCAGGAGCTCGTCGCTAAGCGGCTGGCCAAAGGCGGCGAGGCCCCCGTGGCTCAGCACAAACGCCTGGAACGGCCCATCCACCACGAAGCCGCCGGCCTCGATCACTGGCGCCGGTGCGAGCAGGGCGGGGGCGGCGCTGGCAGCGCGGGGCAAGCAGAGGGCCGCAGCCACGAGCAGGGATGTGAGCAGGATGCTGGCGCGGCCCACGGGGTGGTCCTTGTCTGGTAGGGGTGGCGGAGGACGGAGGACGGAGGACGGAGGACGGAGGACGGAGGACGGAGGACGGTGGACGGTGCTCAACCTACCGTCTACCGTCCTCCGTCTACCGTCCTCCGCCCTACCCCAGCTGAGAGAGCGCGGCGCCGCCGGATGTCATGACGAAGAGCAGATTGATGAGAATCCCAATCACAAGGCTTACGGCGACCATGAGCAGCAGGTACATGGTGCGGCGGCGCACCATGCGCTTGAACTCGCCCTGAAGGATCAGCTCCAGGGTCTCCTGCTGCGCGGCGAGCACGCTGTCGACGCGCGCGCCCTCGGCCTCGGCCTGGGCCAGGGCCTCGACCACATCGGTGAGCTCGCGGCAGCCACGGGCGCGGGCGGCGAGGGCGAGGGCCGCGAAGGGGCGCAGCCGCAGGTCGGCGCCGGTCTGCAACGCCTCGGCGACGAGGGCCTGCATTGGCGCGAGGCGCGCGTGAGGCCGATCGGTGTAGCGGCGCATAATCTCGATGGGCGACTCGAAGCTGCCGAGGGCGACGCGCACGAAGGCGATGAAGCCGGGTGTGAGCCGCCGCAGTGCCGCCGCCTCACGCTCGCGTCGGCGCTCGGCGCTGCGTGGTAGCACCACACCAAGCGCGAGGTAGGCGGCCAGGGCGCCGAAGAGCAGCAGGGTGCGCAGGCTGCCGCGCGGGTCGCCCGCCACGACCGCGAAGAGCAGTAGACCGGCGAGAGCGACACCGGCGACCTGCCCGGCCACCAGGCGGCCAGGGGCGTCGAGCCGCGCGGCCACGGCGCCAAGGGCGGCGAGCGGCTGGCGTGGGGCCAGCGCCAGGCCGAGCAGCGCCAGCAGCGCGCCGGCCAGCGACAGCAGCAGGTAGGGCGTGCTGGGGGCGATCAAGAGATCCATCGCGTGAAGCTCCTTGTGTTAGTAGTCGGTATCGTCCACGCGGGCGAGCAGCACACCGCCGACGATGGGCATCAGCAGGGCGGCGAGCACGATCAGGCCGACGACGGTGCCAAGCGGCGAGCTGTAGGCCAGCAGCACGCGCTCCCACTGCGCCCAGGCGAGGTAGAGCGCCATGCTTACCCCGGCCATGCCTACGGCCACGCCGCTGTAACGCACTTGGGCCAGCTCGGTGGTCGCCTCGTCGCGGCGCCGGTCCGAGGCCTGGAGCGCGGTGTAGGCGGCCTCGCAGCGGCGCGCCACCACATCCTGGGGCTGCCCCGCCGAGGCGGCCAGGTGGTTGAGCAGCACAGCGTGACGGCGCGACGGCGTCTGGTCGGCCAGGGCGGTAAGCACCTGCTGCGGCGTAGCGATGCCGCCGCCATCCAGGGGCGCGCCCTGCCGCGTGAGCAGAAAGCCCCACTCGGCCCGCAGCGGCCCGTCCTCCATGCCAGCGATCACCCGCTCTAGGGCGGGCCGCAGCCCGCTGCTGGCCTTGAGCAGCGCGCTGAGGCGCCCCACCGCCGCCGTGAGGTCGCGGTCGAGCAAGAAGGTGTAGCGGCGCTCGGTCGCGACGAGCAGCCCCCAGGCGGCCAGGGCGGTGAGCGGCGCACCGGCCAGCAGCGCCATGGCGAGCGGCAGCGCCAGCGACAGCAGCACGGCGACGACGACGGCGAGGCCCAGGCAGAGCAGCACGAGCCGCTCGGGCGCCACGGTTGGCGGGGTCCAGATCAGGGCGGGATCGGGCCGCGAGCCATCGGGTAGGCGCTGCTTTGCGCGGCGGGCCTGAAGCGTGGCGAGAGCCAGGGCCAGGCGCCCGCGCAGGAGCAGGCCCGCTGCGAGCAGGGCGATGGCGACGAGGGCCGGGGGCACCGCGAGGGTAAGCCAGGCCGTCTCGGGGTGGGTGATCAGGATCTCAGGCATTGGGGCTTCCTTCGCTCGCAGTGAGCGCGCTGATCGCGGCCTCGACAGGTTCCAGGGCGTAGCCGCCGATCTCGCCACTCTCGTGCAGGGCGGAGAGCGCGGCGCGGCGGGTGTAGAGCGCCTCTAGGGCCACCGACGCGGAGAGTTTGCCCTGCTCGATTCGCCCGAGGATGTCGGCGGCGTCGCGGGCGCGGCCCTGTGCCATGGCAAGGCGTGCCTGGGCTACGTCCTGCGACGCCTGCCGCTCGGCGAGCTCGCCGCGCTCGATCTCCTCGGCCAGCGCCGGCCAGCCGCCAAGCGGGGCGTGCGCGGCGTAGAGCGCGATGTCGGCGCTCAGCTGGCCGTAGACGGCGCGGGCGGCCGCCCAGCGGCGCGCGCCAAGGGCAGCGGCAAGCTCGGCCTCCAGCGCACGCGCCTGCGTGGCCAGTTCCTGGCTGAGGGTGAGGTCGAGCTCGATGGCGCGGCGGGCGGCGGCGGCCAGCGCCTCTGCGGGCTGGTCGCGCCAGGCGCGGCGCAGCATCGCCAGGGCCTGGCCGGCATCGCCGGAGCGAATAGCGCGCTCGGCGCGGACCACGGCCTCGGCGACGGCGGCGCGCGTGGTGGTTGCGGCGCGCACCTGGCCCTGAAGCCGCAGCTGCCGCAGACGGCGGGCGAGCACGGCTGGTGTGCGGTCCTCGCCGTCCCAGCAGAGGCTGTCGCCGTCGGCTGTGGCGGCGGCATGCCAGCTGAGGGCGCCGTCGGCGGCGGGCTCGGCCCAGGCGAGGCGCAGCAGGTGCGGGCGCACGCGCTCGCCGGAGGTGTCGGCGCCGTCGAGCAGCAGGATCTCGTCGATGGAGCGCCGCCCGTTCAGCTTCTCCAGGTGGATAATCACCTGGAAGTTGTCGCAGGCGTCCTCCAGCGCGTGCTCGCGGCGGCCCTCGTAGATGTAGGCGCCCGGCATGGCGGCGCAGTCGGCGAAGCGCTGCACGGCCCGCGCCGCCGAGCGGGCGTGAATCGTGGTGACGACGGCGTGGCCGCTCACTGCCACGGCGAGAATGGCGCCCGCCTCTTCGGCACGCGTCTCGCCGGGCGCGACGAGGCTTGGCGTCTGGCGCAACACCTCGCGCGCGGCGCGGCCAAAGGCGCCGCGCTCCACAGCGGTCTGCACTAGCTCGCGTGTCCAGGCCCGGTGGCGCACATTGATCTCCAGGGTGTTGTCCTCGATCGTCACCACATGCGGCTCGCCCGGCCAGGAGTTGACAATCGCCTCCAGCAGGGCCGTCTTGCCGCAGCCTGTCTCGCCGGCGATCAGGAAGGAGCAGCCGGCGCGCACCAGGAGCCGCAGCAGGGCGCCGACCTCGGGCGAGCAGGCCTCGCGGCGCAGGATGTCGTCGAGGCTCCAGGCGTGGCGACGCCCGCGGCGAATGCAGATCAGGGCGGTGTCCTCGGGCGTGCAGGGCGGGATGGTGACATGCATGCGCGTGCCGTGGGCCAGGGGCAGCGTGTCCTGAGGCCGCGTCCGGTCGAGCGGCACGTTGAGCCGGGCGGCGAGCAGCATGGCGCGGTCGAGGGCCTGGCGCGGGTCGGCGAAGCGCTCGGGGACAAGGGTAAAGTCGGCGCCAACCTCCTGGACCATAATCAGGTCGCCGACGATCTTGACCTCCTGGATGCGCTCGTCGTCGAGGTAGGGCTGGGCGGGGCCCCAGCCGAGCGAGTCCTGGAAGAGGCGTAGGAGGCTGCGCTCGTCGGTGGGCAGTGTACGCAGGGGGCCGTAGCCGCGCTCCACCTGGGCGCCGATCTCGGCGCGCAGCACGCGCAGCACCTCGGGGTCGCGGGTGGTTGCGGGGGCAACCGGGTCGAGCAGGGAGGGGTTGATGCTGTCGCGCAGGGCGTCGCGCACCACCTGGAGGATGGCGGGGTCGATGGCGCGCTCAGGCGGCGCGGCGCGCTGGGGGGCGGGTGAGAGGGCGGCGAGGCCGCCGTCTTCGATCACGGAGAGGGGGCGATCTGTCAAGCTCATCAGGGCTCCTGCTTGTTGTCCGCAGATTACGCAGATTGCGCAGATGTCCGGCCCATTTCGGTAGGCGGCTCATTGAGCGGTAATCTGCGTAATCTGCGGATAGAAATAGCTCCTCAGGCCGTTAGGGCGGTGCGCTCGGGCATGCCGATCGCGCGGTCGCCATGCAGCCGGGCGTTGAGGCGGGCAAACATGCTGGAGCGCGGCATCGGCAGGCTTGGGAGCAGGCCGAGGCGTGCGCAGAGGGCGTCGCTCACCTTGTGGGCGGCGGTGGCGAACTGGCTGTGGGGGCCAAGGTCGAGCATCGAGACGTAGCCGTCGTACTCGTCGGCGAGGCTGGCGAGGCGCGGGGCGCGCGGCAGCGTGCCGATCGAGCCTACTTGCGGGTAGCGTCGGTTGAAGAGGGCTGCCACCTCCGGCACGGTGGCCGTGAGGCCGCGCTCGGGCTCCATAAAGAGCAGGGCGCAGTGCTCCAGACGCTCCGGGGCATGGTCGCGCAGATGCTCCAGCAGGTGCCCAACGCCCATGCGCTCGCGGGCGCCGGGGGGCGCGGGGAGCACCACGGCGCCGCCGCTCTGGAGCACGTGGGTGGCGTAGGGGCGGCGCAGATAGTCGGGCGGCGTGTCTACAATTACCAGATCGTAGCTCTCCAGGGTGCTCACGCCCTGGTAGAAGCCCTGCCAATCGGGGAGGCGCACGTCGTTCTCGGCGCGGGCCACGGCGTGCGAGCCGATCAGGAAGTCGATTGGGCCCCAGCCATGGGCCGTGGCGCGGGTGTGCTCGGGCTGGAAGATGAAGGGCTGGATGCCGGTGGGGTTCCAGTGGGCTGGGCCGCGCTGCACGAGGTGCAGGTACGAGGGCGCGCTGCTGGGGATGCGGAAGGCCGGCACCAGGCCGGGGTTCGAGATGTCGCCGTCCCAGACGAGCACGCGCAGGCCGCGGCGGCGCATGCCCTCGGCCAGCACACAGGTGGCGAAGGTCTTGCCGATGCCGCCCTTGGCCGCGCCGACGGCAACCATGGCGAGGCGACGGGCGCTGCCGCCGCTGCGCAGGCCGAGCTGCTGGCCGAGCCATGCGGCGACGGCGGCCGGGTCGCGCTCGGCGATGGCGGGGATACCGGCGCCCTGAGCGTCGTTGAGGGCGGAGCGCGCGGGGCCGGCGAAGTTTACCAGCACGCGCACGCCTGCGCGGCGGGCGGCAGTGATCGCCTGCCAGAGCTCGGGCAGCGGGGCGCTGCGCGTGTCGTCGAGGTAGAGCGCATCGGGGGCGCGGCTGCCCTCAAGCAGGCGGCCCACCTGATCGAGCCGCGAGGGCGCGAGGATTGCCAGGTCGCGGTACTGCTCCAGCTGGGCGGGCAGGCCGTCGAGGGCGCTAAAGATCACAAGCTCCACGGTGACTCCTTATGCAAGGGAACAGAGCACAGGGCACAGGGCACAGGGCACAGGGCGGGCAGCGCGTTCAGGGAGCAAGGATAAGGCGGGCACAGGGCAGACGCGCGGCCTGTCCCCAGTACCCTGTCCCCTGTCCCCTTGCGCTACAGCCGACCCAGGCCCCACGCGCCATTGACGTTGCCGACGCGCACGAGCGTATTGCTGTAGGAGTCGTGCTGGAAGAGCGGGCTCGTGGGGAAGGTGTCGCCGCTCTGGCCCTGGCCGCCCTGGCGCAGCACCTCCTCGATGGCGAGCACGGCGCGGCGCCCGCGCGCGGTCTGGCCGATCTGCACCACGATCAGGCTCACCACGTCTGAGGTGATCAGGCCGCGCACGATCTGGGCGACCGCCTGGCCCCCGCCGCTGGCCTCGGCGCTCAGGCCCACCATGGCCATGCGCTCCAGGTTGCGCAGCGCGCCCTGCACGGCGCCCGCGTGGATCGTGCCGATGCCGGGGTGCCCCGTGGCCGCCGCCTGGAGCAGCGCCATCGCCTCGCCGCCGCGCACCTCGCCCACAATGATGTAGCTCGGCTTCTGGCGCAGCGCGAAGCGCACCGCCTGGCCGAAGGCGCCTTCGTAGGGCACCTCGAGGTGCAGGCTGTTGGGCGAGCTCGGCAGCTCGCCGCCGTCCTCCACGAACACCAGGCGCACCCGCCGCCCCATGGCCTGGGTGAGCGCGGCGGTGAGCGTAGTCTTGCCGCTGCCGGTGGCGCCCGCCACGAGGATGCTCGCCCCGGCGCTCAGCGCCTCCAGCAGCAGGTCGCTGGCCTCGCGGCTGATCGTGCCAGCCTGCACGAGGTCGTCGATGCTGCGCCAGCGCTCAGGCAGCAGGCGCACGGCCAGGCTGCGGCCATCGCGGGCGACTGGCGGGCTGGTGATCGCGAAGCGCAGCCTGTCGGCGACGCCCTGCACCATTGGCGCCCAGCCCTCCTGCTCCTCGTAGGGCGTGAGCTTGCCGCTGCGCAGAAGCAGCTGCTGCTGCACCCAGCGGATCCAGTGCGGGTGCGCGGTGACGCCTGTGCTCACCATGGCGCCGCGCTGCAACACGTAAAACGGCTCGTCGCGCCGACCGTTGTAGAGAATATCGGAGACCTCGTGCTCAGGGTCGCGCCAGATCTCCAGCGGGCCGTACCAGTCGATGGCGGCCCAGTCGCTCAGGTCGAGCTCGCCGCCCACGCCGATCAGGGCAAAGACCTCGGCGGGCGGCAGATCCCAGCAGTCGCGCATGCGGCCGCTGCGCACAAGCATGCGCAGCTCCTCCGTGATTGCGGCGTGATTGAGCGTGGGCGCGAGCGATCCTTCGTCGTGGTTGAACGGGAACATGAAGTGCTCCTGGGAGGGTTAAGCAGACGGTAGACGGTGGACGGTGGACGGTAGAGGCATGCCTTCGGGCACCGTCCACCGTCCTTCGTCCACCGTCATCGGTGTCGCCACAATTACGGTCGATCTCCAGGGATCGTGCTGTTCGCGCCGGGAATGGCCGCGCCCTGGGGATCTACGCTCACTGGGGGGGCGACGGGCTTTGTAAGCTGCTCGGCGCTCACCTGCCCGATATCGAGCCGCGCCAGGGCGGGCAGCGTGTCGGAGCTGAGGCCGTAGCGCTCGCCCCAGAGCTCCAGCCCAGCCGCCTGGAGCGCGCGGATCGTGTGGGCCTGGTAGGGGCTCAGCTCCAGGTAGGCCACGCCCGCCTCGTCGTCCACGAACAGCACGCGCACCGAGCTGAGCAGACGGCAGGCGAAGGGGCGCGGCTGGGCCAGGGCGCTCGCCGATGTTGCGACGGTGGGCTTCGCGCCGGCCGCAGCGCGCCGCGCCTGATCGCATAGGTCGGGCGACCCGGCCCGGTCGCTGAAGCCGATATTCACATGGTCGTGAGCAGTTAGCGGGCCGATCGAGAGCGTGGCGAAGGGCAGCGGCACCATATTCGGCGCCAGGGCCTGGCCGTTCGGGTAGACCGGCTGGTCGGGCGGGGCGTCGAGCAGCATGCCAGGTTGGACAATCGCGTCGGGGCTGAGGTCGCGTGAGGCGTAGCGGCCAACGGCGACGGCGGGGTCGGCCACGCCTGCGAGCTGGGCGGGGCGGTGCAGGGGCAGCGCGAGCGTGCCCAGATCCTCGGCGCTGATCTGCTGGCCGAAGGGCACGGCGCGCACCAGGATCACCACCGGCTCGGTGCGGCGGCTCTCCAGGAAGCCGAGGATGGCGAAGGCGACGGCGGCGATCAGGCCGAGGCCGAGCAGGAGCGCGGGCAGGGGGCTGCTGCGCTTGCGGCTGAGCGCCTGGGAGAGCGGGCTGGCGCCGGGTGCGATGCTAGACATAACAGTAGACTCCTTTTGCGCAGTGCGCTTACGGCTTAACCACAACGTTCCGAACGTCCTTTATGGTTTTGCAGCGGGCTTTAGACCGCCACAGTGCGGCGTTCGCCGGAGGCGAACCTACGCTTTAGCGTACTAGCGGGTCGATCGTGTCGGCGGCGACGATCAGCGGGTGGAAGGCGCCCCAGCCAACGAGGCCGCGCATCTGCGGGCGCACCTCGGCGCAGAGCAGGGGCGTGCTCTCGGCGACAATCCGCGCCGGGGCGCCGAGCGTGCAGCTGCCACCTGTTGGGAGGACAGTCCAGCGGACGCGGGCTGCCACTGCCTGCGGGCTCTCATCCAGCCCACGTACTCCGCTGAGGTTTACGAGGAAGAAGCGGTTAGCGACCTCGAGCAGCTCGCGGCAGTCGCCGGGGGCCACCGTGGTAACGGCGCGGCACGCCGTGGGTGCGCGCAGGCCCTGCTGCCCACGGGCAAGCGCGGCGTAGTCGAGGCTCTGCACAGCGGAGCGGGTGGCCTGCTGCAAGGCGTCCTCCACCATCGCCACCTCGAGCCAGCGCTCGGCTACCTCTACCACCAGCAGCGTGAAGGCGACGAGGAAGGGCAGGAGCAGGGCGACGATCACGGCGGACTGGCCGGGGGCAGAATGCAACATGCAAAATGCAAAACGGCGTCGTGAAGGTTTGGACGGTTGCTGTGTGCTCATTGCGTGTCTCGCTCGGCGGCACGGGTGGCGGTGGCACGCACGGTGAAGTCAGTGAAGAGGGGCGGGAGCGGCGCCCAGAATGCGCCGTTGTAAACGATGCTCACGGTGACGGGGGCGTAGCGGCGGCATGGCTGGTCGCAGCTCACGGTGATCGTGGCGTCGGCGGCGCTGGTGCCGACGCCGCCGTCGATCACGTTGCGCGCGGCGAGCACGGCCTCGTCGGGGGCGCCGCCCGCGATGGCGGCCTGGTGGGCTGCGGCGCGCGCCGCCTGGCTCAGCGTGTAGTTCGCCAGCAAGATCTGCCCGACGCAGACCATGCCCAGGATCAGCGTGAGCAGCACGCCAAGGACGACCATCAGCTCGACCAGGGCCTGGCCGGGGGCTTTACGGCTCCAAAAAGTCATTTCGCTCCTCCGTATCTAGTCACCCTTTGGACCACGAAGCCGCAAACGGGTGCGAACCACCGCGAACCCGGCCGCGCGCGGGTTCGCGTTCGTGCCGTTCGTGATCCAGACGTTCGCGCCGTTCGTGGTGCAGACGTTCGCGCCATTCGCGGTCCAGATGGCCTGGGGCACGTCACCCTACTCACCGCTCCCCCGGCCCCACCACGCTGCGCGGCGCGAGCAGAGTTACGTCGAACGTCTGGGCGATCAGCTGCCGCTCGGGGTCGGGCAGCGGCGCCACGGGGATCTCGGGCAGTGGCACGCCGCTGATGTCGCCGGGGTAGGCATTGACGATCCAGACCTCCAGCTCTACCTGCACCGAGATGCTGGCGCTCTCAAGCGGCTCGACCGTGTAGAGGTACACGTCGCCGCGCATTGCGGGCGCCGGCGGCTGCGTCCAGTAGACGTGGGCTTGGTCGATCAGCTGCTCCTCGCGCAGCACGTCCGCCGTGAGGATAGCGTCGAGATCCTCCCCGCCAAGGTAGCCGTAGGTGCAGCCGCTCAGGCGCCTCGGCGTGCCGTTGGGGATGGCGCCGTTACGGCAGCCGCTCTGCCAGCGACTATCGGCGGCCGCCGGGTCGATCAGGGTGCCGTTCACACTGAAGCTGCTCACGCTCCAGCCCACGACGCGCGCCCGATACTCGTAGGGGAATGGCAGCGGCTCGTTCGGGAAGTCCAGCGTGCTTAGGCGCGGCGTGAAGTCGAGCACCTCGCCGGCGGGCCACGCGATCTGCGCGCCGTCGGAGCGGTACACGCCGTTGGTTGGGTTGTTATCCTGGCTGTTGGGGTCGAGCTCGGAGTGGATGGCGAGCCGCAGATCGCTCGCGGCCGGCGTGATCACGGGCGGCTGCACCACGTCGGTTAGCACGCTGTCGCGGTTGTCGGCGGGGTCGTCGCCCGGCGTGCTCGTGCTGATCTCCGTGTCGAGCCGCAGTGTGGCGCCAGCTGGCACATTGGTCTGCACCACGATCACGAGCTGGTCGGTCTGGCGTGCGGCGAGGGTAGCAAGATCCCAGCTGAGCGTCTGGCCGCTCACGCTGGTGGGGGCGATGCTGGCCTGCACAAAGCTCACTTCGTCCGGCAGGGTTGCGGTTAGCAGCACGCCCTCGGCGGCGCGGGTAAGGGCGGGGCTGCGCCGGTAGAGGTTGCCGTAGTCGAGGGTGTACCAGAAGACGCTGCCCTGCCCCACGATGCTGGCGGGGCCGCTGGCGTCCACGAAGACATTGGGGCGCACGACGCTCACGCTGGCTATGGCGCTGTTGTCGGCCTGGTCGGCGGGCAGCTCAGGGGTGAGGCTCGTGATCGTCGCGGTGGCGTCGAGCTGATCGGCGGGGAAGTCGGCGGGCAGCGCGATGGGGATACTCAGCGTGCCGGTGGCGCCGGGCGTCAGGGTGCCGAGGGCGCAGGCGATGCGGCGGGTCGCCACGGCGTAGGCGCAGCCGGCGGGCAGGGCGCCAAGCGTAAAGTTGCCCGCCGAGAGGTCGATGGTGAGCGTGGCGCTGCGGGCGTCGCCGCTGCCGCTGTTGCGATACGCGCTGCTGAGCGCGCCGCTGGTTCCAATGGGGAAGGGGCTCGGCGTAATGCTGATAGCGACGCCGGGGTTGGGGCGCTGCACGATGGTGATGGTTGTGGAGCTGTTGTCGCTCGGGTCGTCGCCCGCCGTGCCCGTGCTGATGGCGCCGGTGTTGCTCACGCTGGCGCCTGGCGTCGCCACACCCACGCTGGCTAGGAAGATCACGCTGCCAGCGGCGTTTGGGGCGAGGCTGCCGAGGTTGCAGGACACGGTGCGCGTGGCGGCGCCGTAGCCGCAGGCCCCGCCGGGGTTGGTGGCGAAGCGCGTAAATGTAAGGCCGGGCGCCAGGGTGTCGTTGATGGCCACGGCGCTGGCGGCGGCGCTGCCCAGATTGCGGTAGGTCAGCGTGAAGCTGAGCTCATCGCCGACGAGCACGCTGGCCGGGGCAGTCTTGACGATGCTGAGGGCGGGCCGCACGAGCTGCGTGGTGGAGCTGGCGCTATTGTTGGCGGTGGTTGTCTCCTGGCTCGTCGTACTTACACGCGCCTGGCTTAGAAGGCTCTGCGCTGGGGCGGGCGGCGTCATCGTGGCTGGTGCGGTGACGCGCACGGTGAAGCTGCGTGTTTGGCTTGCAGTCAGGGTGCCCAGGCCCCAGGTGAGGCGCTGGCCGGAGCGGGCGGGCGAGCCGCTGGCCGACACGAAGCTGGTGCCGGGGGGGAGATCCTGCACAAGCACGACGCTCAGGGCAGGGGCGCCCGTGCTGAGGTTGCTGGCGCTCACGTTGTAGTCGATGGGCTGGCCCACGAGTACCGATGGCGTGCCCGACAGCGTGACGGCCACGTCGGTCATGCTCGGCACCAGGCCAAGGTCGAGGTTCAGGTTCAGGTTTGCCCCGGCCGATATATCTGTAATAGTGACGAAGCGCGTCTGCATGCCCGTTGCTGCACTCGCGTCGCTGTCGGTCACGTCGCTGGTGCCGCTCGCCTGGAGGGGTGTTACGGCGTAGCCGGTGGGGAGATTGCCGAAGCGCACGGCGTAGCGGCCAGGGGGAAGCAGGTTAAAGGAGTATTGTCCGCCGCCCAGGCGCAGCGCCGCCGGTAGCACCGGCAGGATAATCGCGGTCTGCGGGTCCGGCACGAGCGTGAGACTCATCGCGCCCAGCAGCGCAGCGGACAGGCCAGGCTCGCCCGCGTCCTGGCGCCC
>JAYUYB010000581.1:0-8399 GCA_043752655.1 Chloroflexota bacterium | reverse complement strand
ACGCCACGAGCATGCTGCCCCGGCGGGGCACCTCCAGTCAGGTGGGGATGTCCATCCCGAGGTCGCGTGATGGACGCCGCCGTCCCCCAGATCGACCTGCTTCCCCAACGAGGCCCGGACGGGATCACCTTCACGTTCGTGGCA
This sequence comes from Chloroflexota bacterium, assembly GCA_043752655.1. Lineage (GTDB taxonomy): Bacteria > Chloroflexota > Chloroflexia > Chloroflexales > Chloroflexaceae > OHK40. The sequence continues at coordinate 8,255 of JAYUYB010000581.1, read as the reverse complement.
GAGCGGCCGCTGCGCAGCGTGGCGGTGGCCGGCACGTTCAACAGCTGGCGCGGCGAGGTCAGCCCACTCCAGCGGATCGACGCCGGCCGCTGGCAGACCACCCTGCCGATCATGCCGGGCCGCCACCTGTACAAGTACGTGCTCGACGGCGAGGACTGGGTGCGCGACCCGGCCAACCCCTGGGGCTCCGAGGATGGGCAGGGCAACTCCTGCTTTACCCTGACCGAGGCGGGCGAGCTCTACGTCCGCCGGGGCGAGATCGGCCCCACACGACCCGGCCCGCTCTACCGCGACCACGCCGCGACGCCGAGCCCGGGTTGGCTGCGCGACGCCGTGATCTACGAGCTGTCAGCCCGAGCCGTGGGCGGGCTGACAGGCGCACGTGAGCGGCTACCCTATCTCCGCAAGCTCGGCGTGACCGCCCTCTGGCTGATGCCGGTGCAGCCGGTGGGCCTGCGCAACCGCAGCGGCAGCCTCGGCGACCCCTACGCCGTGCGCGACTTCCTGGCGGTCGACCCGGCCCTGGGCACGCCGGACGACCTGCGGGCCTTGGTGGACGCCGCCCACGCCCAGGGGCTGCGCGTCATCCTCGACTGGACGCTCAACCGCAGCAGCATCGACAACCCGCTCACCGCGCAGCACCCCGACTGGTTCCAGCGCGACGAAGCCGGCGAGGTGGCCTACCACGTGCCTGGCCGTCACGCCTTCGCCGGCTTCGACTTCGCCTAACCGGGGCTGCGCCGCTACCTCATCGACGCGCTGCTGGCGTGGCTGACGCGCTACGACCTCGACGGGCTGCGCTTCGACGACTCAGATCTCGTCCCGCTCGATTTCCTGCGCGAGATCCGCGCCGCGCTCGCCGCTGTCCGTCCCGAGATCGCCCTGATCTCGCAGTCCTACGACGAGCTGCACCACCTCGGTGCCTGCGACCTGACCTACGAGGGCGGTGTGCGCGAGCTCGTCCGCCTGATTGGGCGCGGCGAGGCCGAGCCGCTGGCGCTCCAGCGCTACTGGGAGGCGTCAACCTACAGCTTCCCGCAGGGTGCCCTGCGCATGCGCTGGCTGGAGGAGAAGGAGCAGGGCCGAGCGTGGCGCTACTTCGGGCAGGAGCTTCACGCCGCTGCGGCCTCGGTGCTGCTGACCCTCGACGGAGTGCCGATGCTCCTGATGGGCCAGGAGTTCGAGGAGCCGGACTGGCGGAGCTGGGAGGCGCTGTTTGAGCCCTTTACGGTTGGCTGGCCGCCGACCGACTCTGCCATCCTCGCCCACTACCGGGCACTGCTCGGGCTACGGGTCCGCCACCCGGCGCTGCGCCATGGGGAGGTTGTGTTCGCGCCGGGCGGTGCTGAGCAGATCATTCGCTACTGGCGCGTGCTGGGGGTGGAGCGGCTCTGCGTCACCGTCAACCTCGCGGGCGAGTGGCGCACCCCGACGCCCCACACAGCGCCGGTGGAGCCGTTGTATCGTTACGGGCCTAGCGGGGCCGAGCGCGGTGCCCTCCCGCCCTTCGGAACTATCATCGAGCGCGGGGTATGAGGGGCAATAAGCCCTGGGTGAAGACCGGCCCCACACCAAATACGAGGTGCTTCGTCCCATAACCGATAGCTTATGCGAGACCGCACATTGTGCCTCCCGGTTCGCGATCACGCGAACCATGAAGGGTAACATTACTCGTGAGGCCATGCGGGCCGGAAATCTGTGGCATCTGTGGATAGCATGCCGGCCCGCGTCTCGACGATCCTGGCAGCGGCTGTTATGATACACGCACAATGCCAGACACCTCCGCCAAGATCATCGCCGCCCTCACAGCGGCAGCCGAGGGCCTGCTTGTGCCTAGCGAGCAGGACGTGGCCCTAGCGCTGTTCCGATGGCCGCAGCGCCAGCAGCTCACGCCTGCGCGCCTCGTTGCCGCCCTTGGCCGCCCGCCCGCGACCCCCGTTGAGACCCGCACGCTCGATAGCTTTTTCGCCCCGCTTACGCGCACGCACACCGCCCTTGCCCCCGACGAGCAGGCCCAGGCGGCCCGCTTCGCCGCACTGCGCGATCTGATCGTGGCGCACCTCAGCGACCCGCTCGTCTATCGTGTTGGCAGCGTCGAGATCGACCTGCTCCTGCTCGGGCGGCTTCCCAATGGGCAGCTGGTAGGCTTGCGCACCTCTGTGGTCGAGACGTAGGAGCAACCCATGGCCCTCAGGCGCCTGCTCGCGCTCGTCCTGCTGCTCGCCGCACTGGCCGCGCTCCCCGCCCGCGCCCAGTCTCTGAGCGTCCACCTCGCCCTCGGCAACCCCAGCGGGGCGACTGTGGACCCGGCCCAGCTCAATAACTACCTGCTCCTGCGCGATCAGTACGCCCTGGGTTACGCAAGCGACGACGGCATCCCGCGCTGGGTAAGCTGGCGCCTGCTCGCAGCTGATCTTGGGCCGGTGCCGCGTTACAGCGGCAACTTCTTCCGCGATACGAGCCTGCCGGCCGGCTGGTATCAGGTTAGCCACGGCGACTACACCAACTCCGGCTACGACCGCGGCCATATGGTCTCGTCTGAGGATCGCACGGCCCGCGTCGCCGACAACGAGGCCACCTTCATCCTTAGCAATGTGCTGCCGCAGGCGCCCAAAAATAACCGTGGGCCCTGGCTGCGCCTGGAGGAGCTGGGCCGCGATCTCGCCGAGGCGGGCGACGAGGTCTACCTTGTGGCCGGCCCCGAGGGCGAGCTCACCCGTCTGGCGGGCGGCAAACTGCGCGTGCCTGCCTACACCTGGAAGGCGCTGCTCGCCGTGCCGCCCGGCCCTGGCGACCTGATCAGCCGCGTGACGACCGCCACCCGCCTTGTGGCGATCCGCATCTCCAACGATAAAGCTGACCCGAGTATGCTACAGTCCGACCCGTGGCAGCAGTACACCACAACGGCAGACTCCGTGGAGGCGGCCACCGGGCTCGATCTGTTCAGCGCCCTCCCGGCCACCGTCCAGCGCGTGCTAGAGGCGCGGGGCGACGTGGGCGCCTTGCCCTACACCCTGAGCATCAGCGGCACCGCCGCGCTCTCAACCACCGTCGGCAGCGTATTTCCGGCGCCGCTCGTCGTGCGCGTCACCGGGCCGGGCGGCGAGCCAGTGGTCGGCGTCACTGTCACCTTCGCCGCCCTGGGCAGCGGCGCCAACGCCGTGCTCGCCGACGATACCGTAGCGACAGCGACAAGCGACGCGAACGGCGTTGCGACGCTCATCCCGCTTGCTAACGCCACAGCGGGCACGTACCGCCTGGAGGCATCGCTCGCCGGCGTCTTCGAGCCAGCCAGCTTCACCCTGGAAAACCTCCCGCTCGTGCAGGGCCAGCAAGTGCGCCTGCACCTGCCGCTGCTCCGCCGCTAGGGCCGAGTGCTGAGTGCTGAGTGCTGCCAGGATGCTCTTCGGGGAGGGTTCTTGCAGCAGCCTTCCCGGAAGATGTAGGACCCAGCCATGCTCAACCCGCCCCTCCCACTTGTGCGCAGCAAGCTGACTCCGCCTGCGCTCCCGCCCGACATCCTGCGTCGACCGCAGCTCACCGAACGCCTCGCAACCTGCCTGCGCCGCCGCCTCACCCTGATCTCCGCGCCCGCAGGCTACGGCAAAACAACGCTGCTCGCCGAGTGGCTCGCCCCTGTTCCCAGTACCCTGTCCCCTGTCCCCTCCCTAGCCTGGCTCACGCTCGACGCCGCCGACAACGACCTGAAGCTCTTCCTGAGCTACCTGGCTGCCGCCCTCGCGCAGCTGCACCCGCACGGGCGCCCGTACGCGGCCAACGCGGTGATGCGCGGAATCCTGCCGCCCGTCGAGACGCTCCTGGCCGACATGCTCAACGATCTGGCCGAGGTCGCCGAGCAGTCGGTGATCGTCCTCGACGACTACCACCTGATTACGGCGCCCGAGTTCCACCGCGCCATCGCCTTCATTGTCGATCACCTGCCGCCACGCGCTCATCTCGTGATCGCCACCCGCGCCGACCCGCCGCTCCACCTGGCCCGCCTGCGCGCGCGCGGCCAGCTCGCCGAGCTGCGCGCCGCCGACTTAAGCTTTAGCCCCGAGGAGTCAGTCGCCTACCTGCTCGACATAATGAAGCTTGCGCTCGCGCGCGATCAGCTGGCGGCCCTGATCGAGCGCACCGAGGGCTGGCCTGCGGGCCTCCAGCTTACCGCCACGGCCCTGCACGACCACACCGACCAGGCCGCCTTCGTCGATTCTGTGGTGGGGAGCAACCGCTTTATCGTCGACTATCTGATCGAGGATGTCTTCGAGCGGCTCCCAACCCATGTTCAGTCGTTTCTGCTCCAGACCAGCTTGCTTGATCGGCTCTGCGGCCCGCTCTGCGACGCGCTGCTCGGCATCGAGCACCTCCCTGCCGACGGCGCTAGCTACAGCCGGATTATTCTCGACACCCTGGAGCACGATAACCTGTTCCTGCTGCCCCTGGACGCCGATCGGCACTGGTATCGCTACCACCATCTCTTCGCCGAGGTGCTGCGCGACCGGCTGATCAGCGGTGTGGCGCCCGCGCAGGTGGCGCTGCTGCACCGGCGGGCGAGCGCCTGGTACGCCGCCTACGGCCTGCTGCCGATGGCCGTGGGCCACGCCCTGGAGGCGGGCGCCATAGATGATGTCGTCGCGATCATCGAGCCGGTGGGCCTGGCGATGGCCACGCGCGTGGGCGAGGCCACCCTGCGCCGCTGGCTGCCCGCCATCCCCGATGCCACGCTGCGCGCCCGGCCCCGCCTGGCCCTGCTGCGCGCCTGGCTCTGCCTGGCCGACTACGACCAGCAAGGCGCGGGCGAGTGGCTCCAAGTGGCCGAGGCCGCCCTGGCGCGCGTGGCCGTGGGTGACAGCGATGGCGTTGGCAATGTGACAAATCTGCGCGGCGAGCTATGCGCGGTGCGCGCGCGCCTGGCCACGCTCACCGGCGACGCGCCGACCGTGATCACCAGCGCCGCCGAGGCTCTGCGCCTGCTTCAGTCCGACAACCTTGCCCTGCGCACACGGGTAGCCAAAGATCTTGGCTACGCCTACATGGCCCGTGGTGATCTTGGCGGGGCCGAGCAGGCCTTTGCGGAGGCCATGGTGAACGGCTTCGTGGCTGGCTACCCCTATATCTCGTTCATGGCCGCCAGCGACTTCGCCTATGTGCGGATGCTGCGCGGCCAGCTGCGCGCGGCGCTGATCGCCTGCCGCAAGCTGATCGCCCACGCCGCCGAGCGCGGCCAGCTTGGCGCACCGGGCGCCGGCCTGCCTTACCTGGCCCTTGCCGACCTCTGCCGCGAGCGCCACGAGCTCGCCGACGCCCTGCTCGCCCTCGCCGAGGCCGGCGCCCGCATCTCGCCGAGCAATACCACCAGCTTCCTCTGCCTGATACTACTAGAGGCCCGCGTCGCCCGCGCCCAGGGCGATCTCAACGCCGCCCTCATCCACGCCCGCCGCGCGCGCTTCATCGCCCAGCAGCGCCACCTGGCGTGGGCCATCGCCGTGGTCGACGCCCTGGAGGCCCAACTCCTGATTGCGCGCGGCGACCTCGATGGCGCCACGCGCCTGCTGGAGCGGGCCGTCACATCCCACGAGCCCGCCGAGTTTCGCTACTTCCCCCCGGCTGTGGCCTACGCCGCCGAGCACTGCCTTGTCGCCCCTTTGCAGCTGCGCCTCGCCCGCGCCAAAGGCGACCCGCAGGCCTTGCGCGAGCTCGTGGCCGCCCTGGAAGCTAGCATCGCCGCCGCCGACAACGACGGCCCCTACTGGTCGCGCATCAAGCTGCGCGTGCTCCAGGCCCTTGCCCTGGCTGGCGCCGACCGCGAGCAGGCGGCTGACGCCGTGCTGCGCCGCGCGCTGGCTCTGGCCGCGCCCGAGGGCGTCGTCCAGGCCTTTGCCGAGCAGGGGCCTGCCCTGGCCGCGCTGCTGCTGCCCATCGCAGACAGCGAGCAGGAGCACGAGTTGGCCGCCCACGCCCGCCAGATCCTCGCCACGCTCGCCCCGTACGGACGCGATATATCGCGCCCCGCCCTGTCGCGCCCCGCCCTGTCGCGTCCCGCCGCGCCGCTCACCGCCGCGCCCGCCGCCGTCCTGCCCGAGCCGATCAGCACGCGTGAGCTGGAGGTGCTGCAGCTCATGGCCGACGGCCAATCGAACCCCGAGATCGCCGCCAGCCTGGTGATCGCGGTCAGCACCGTCAAATCCCACGTCAACAGTATCTTTGGCAAGCTCGGCGTCGCCACGCGCACCCAGTCGATCGCCCGCGCCCGCCACCTCGGGCTCATCTGATACCTCAAGCCAAAATGCAAAACGCCATTACACCACGCCCGTATCCCGCAGCCGCGCCACCTCCTCGGCGCCAAAGCCCCAGCCCGCCAGCAGCGCGTCGGGTGAGCTCTGCCCGGCTACTGGCGAGGGCTTGAGCGTCGCCGGGGTGCGGCTGAAGCGCGGCGCCGGCGCTGGCTGCATCACGCCCTCGTGCTCTACAAAGCTCTGGCGCGCCTTGTTGTGAGGGTGATTCGGCGCCTCGTCCATGTCCAGCACGGGCGCCACGCAGGCGTCGGTCCCCTCCAGTAGCGCGCACCACTCGTCACGCGTTCTAGTCGCAAATAGCTCCGCCAGGCGCGCCTTCAGCTCCGGCCAGCGCTCGCGCTCCAGCTGCGCCTCAAACAGCGGGTCGCGAATATCGCAGCGCTCCAGCAGCAGCTGGTAGAACTTCGCCTCGATGGGGGCCACCGCGATCCACTTGCCGTCGGCGCAGGCGTAGGTGGCGTAAAAGTGCGCGCCGCCATCCACCAGGTTGCTGGCCCGCTGGTTGACCCACGCGCCCGCACCCTTCAGCTGGTAGACCATGCTCATCAGCAGCCCTGCGCCCTCGCTCATCGCGGCGTCCACCACCTGGCCCGCGCCCGAGCCCCGCGCCTCTAGCAGCGCGCTCACCAGGCCGAAGGCCAGCAGCAGCCCGCCGCCGCCAAAATCGCCCACCAGGTTCAGCGGGACGCTCGGCGCCTCGGCCGGGCCGATCGCGTGCAGCGCCCCCGAGATGGCGATGTAGTTCAGGTCGTGGCCCGCAGCGCCGGCCAGCGGCCCCGTCTGGCCCCAGCCCGTCATACGCCCATAGACCAGGCGTGCGTTTACGGCCAGGCAGGCCTCTGGGCCAAGGCCGAGCCGCTCCATCACACCTGGCCGGAAGCCCTCGATCAGCGCGTCGCTCTGCGCCACCAGCCGCAGCACCAGCTCCACCGCCCCCGGCTGCTTGAGATCCAGAGCGAGCGACTGCCGACCCCGGCTCAACAGATCGCCGCTCAGGATGGCGCTGCCGGCTGCGGCGCCCTCAGCTGGCCGACGCTGGATGCGCAGCACCTCCGCGCCCAAGTCGGCCAGCAGCATGGCACAGAACGGCGCCGGGCCGATCCCCGCAAACTCGATCACCTTGATCCCGTGCAGTGGTCCCATGATCGCCTCTTTGTATACTCACGACGCGCGCCACTGATTATAGCGCCTGCCGGCGCGGGCTCGCGTGCGGCTCCGCGTTCGCGCTGTTCGTGCCCCTTCGCGCCGTTCGTGGTCCAGACGTTCCTGTCGCACAATTTGTCACCCTTTGCGTTACCACGGGCCTGGCCGTTTGTGGTTCACTCGCAGCACACATCGCCCGCTACCAAGGAGGTGCCCCATGACCCGAGCGTCGCTTCGGCTACCCGTGCTAGCGCTCCTGCCACTGCTCGCCCTGGCCCTCACGGCTTGCGGCGGCACCCAGCCTGTCGCTGTCGGCCCAACAAGCTTGCCAGCTGCGCCCACGCTTGCGCCCACCACAGCGCCCACGCTTGCGCCGACGGCGCCTCCCACCAGCGAGCCCACGCTCGTGCCCGCGACGGCGCCAACCGTTGCGCCAACGGCGGTGCCCGACCTCGCCACGCGCATCGACACCTACCTGAAGCGTCTGGTCGACCAGGGCCGCTTCAGCGGAGTGGTGCTTGCCGCAAAGGGCGGCGAGCAGCTCTTCGCCCAGGGCTACGGCCTCGCCGACCGCGGGCGCGAGACGCCGAACACGCCCCAGACCCGCTTCCAGATCGCCTCGCTCACCAAGCAGTTCACGGCCATGGCGATCCTCATGCTCCAGGCCGACGGTAAGCTCAGCGTCGATGACAAGCTCTGCGCCCACATCGAGCCGTGCCCCGAGGCATGGGCCGAGGTGACCATCCACCACCTGCTGACCCACACCGCCGGCATGCCCGACTCGTTTATAGACGAGGAGGGGCCAGTAGCCCC
>JAYUYB010000580.1:0-8412 GCA_043752655.1 Chloroflexota bacterium | reverse complement strand
CCATTCAGCGAGCAGCTCGTGCCTGGGCGGCCCGGCGCCGTCTACACCGATGGCACGCCCGCCGCAGAGGCGGCCCGCGCGGCCCTGCGCGAGCTGCTCACGGGGCTGGTGGAGTAGGGTCGCCGCCTTTGCTCGCCGCCACGATCTGTTGCAGGTAGCTCTGCCAGTGCTGCTGGTTGGCGCGCGTGATCCGCCGTACCGCCTCGATCTCGCCGCTCTCGCCGGCCTCGTAGGCGGCGGCCAGCGACTCCTGAAACGTGCGGGCGAGCTCGGCCACAGCCTTGCGCAGCTCGCCGTTGATCGCACGCTGCCGCTCTAGTTGGCTCTGGAGCCAGGCGATCAGCCGCTCCTGCTCTGTGATCTGCTCTTCGCTCATGGTGGGCGCTCCTGCGAATCGACAGCGCCCTTCCTGGATCAGGAAGGGCGCTGTGCCGCCAAAAACCGCTGGCGGGGAGGGGGAGATTCGAACTCCCGAGGGTTTTCAGGCCCTACTCGTTTTCGAGACGAGCACGTTCAACCGCTCCGCCACCTCCCCGCGTAACGCCGCCATTATACCGTTATGCGTGGCGGCGTCAAATCAACTGTTCTGTCCACAGATGACGCAGATTTCCGGCCAATTCCTGATGCACCTCACTGCGCGGAAATCTGTGCCATCTGTGGATAGATTACGGGTTGGCGGGCGCTGCAGGCGCTGCGGGCGCCGGCACGACGGGTATGGCCGGCGTCACCGGAACTACCGGCTGGGCCTCCGGCGCGGTGGGCTGCGGCACAATGGCGGTAGACGTGTTGCCGCCCATCTGGTTTAGCAGCAGCGTAAGGTTGGTGTTCGGATCCACGAACCACAGATTGTCGTTAGCCATCATCTGGACGATCAGCTCACGCTTGCGCAGCTCGAACAGCTCGGGGTTCTCGCGCCAGTAGCGCCCCTCGATCGTGCGCACCTGCGAGTCGCGGCTGGCCGCCTCCAGCGAGGCCGCCGTCTGGCCCTTCTCACGGGTCAGGGCCACCGTGGCCTCCTGCTCGGCCTGGAACAGATTGTTGGTCTGCTGGGCCTCGATCTGCTCACGGCGCTTCTGCTCGGTCTCGATCTGCACCTCCAGGTTGGCCTTTTCGGCCAGCAGCTGGGCGTACTGATCGCCCACCGAGATGTCGAGCACCTTCACGGCCTCTAGCGTCACGTAGATCTGGTCGACCGGCGCCTGCTGGCCCTCGCTGGGCGGCGTGCGCAGGAAGCCAGTGATCCGCGTGCTGAAGCCGTTGCGATCAGAAAGGGCCTGATCCAGGGTGAGCTGGGTGCTTGCGCTCTTCAGCGCGTCTTTGATAAAGCCGTCCAGGAAGTTGTTCAGCTGCTCGTCGCTTACGCCGATGCGGCCATACTGATCCTGAAGCGACTGCTTGTCGGTCTTGCGGCTGTAGTCCACCTGGATGCTCATGTCGTAGAGCTGCTTGTCGAAGCTCGCGACATTCTGGGTGATCTCGCGCGTCTGGCGGCGGATATTCACCACCTCCACGGTCGTAAAGGGCGCAAAGGGCCGGAAGAAGAGGCCCGGCTCCTGGATGCCCTCCACGCGGCCCTGGGTGACGATAATGCCCCGCTCGCCCTCGTTGATCTGGGCGAACTTCATGGTGGAAAGGCCGATCCCGAGGATCACCAGCACCAATACGGCCCCGCCGATCAGCCCTATCCGCGGCCCTGCCCCACCCGGCCCTCTGCCTCGCTGCGTTGTCATGCCTGCCTCATGTATTGGGGCGCAGCGTGCTGCGCCCTACTCACTCACTCACTGTCACGCTTATAATACGCAGCATGGCCCCCTAAGGTTTCACACCGTTTTTACTTTCCGCGCCTGCCCTCGGCCCACGTCCGCTGCTCCTCGGGGTAGCCAAGCGCCTCGGCCACAATGTAGAGCGGGCGGCCCTTCACCTCGTCGTAGATCCGGCCCACATACTCGCCAATAATCCCGAGCGAGATTAGCTGCACCGCGCCGATGAAGAGCACAGCCGCCAGCGTGGAGGCCTGGCCGTAGAAGGCCGCGTCCTGGGCCGTCTGGCCGCCGAGGCGCAGCGCGAAGATCACCAGAATGAACAGCAGGCTCAGGCCAGCGGTGATGAAGCCCATATAGGTTGCCAGCTGCAAGGGCAGATACGAGAAGCTGGTGATCCCGTCGAGGGCGAACTTGAGCATCTTGCGCAGCGGGTATTTGGTGGCGCCGGCCTTGCGGGCGAGCCGCTTGTAGGGCATGCCCGTGCTGTTGAAGCCGACCCACACCGACAGGCCGCGCATAAAGCGGTGATGCTCGCGGATGCGGCCCAGCGCGTCCACCACCTTGCGATCCATCAGCCGAAAGTCGCCCGCGTCCACGGGCAGCTCCACGCTCGTGATCTTGGCGATCAGGCGGTAGAAAAACGCAGCCGTGGCCGTCTTGAACCACGTCTCGCCCTCGCGCTCCTCGCGCACGGCGTAGACCACCTCGTAGCCCTCGCGCCACTTCGCGATCAGCTGCGGGATCACCTCGGGCGGGTCCTGGAGATCGGAGTCGATCACCACTACGGCCTTGCCCTGGGCGTAGTCGGCGCCGGCGGTGATCGCCAGCTGGTGGCCGAAGTTGCGCGAGAAGTTGAGCACCTTAATGCGCGGGTCGCGCTCGTGGAGCGCACGCAGCAGCTGGGGCGAGCGGTCGCGACTGCCATCGTTCACCAGCACAAGCTCGAACGGCTCGCCGAGCGCCTCCAGCGCCGCTACGCAGCGGCGGCAGAACTCCTCAATCAGCGCCTCCTCGTTGAAGACCGGCGCCACCACCGAGAAGGTGGGCATGCCCTGCTCCATCACCGCCTGCGGGGCCTCATCCAGCTGCGGACCCATCACCATGCTTACCTCACGTATTTAGTACACTCTCCAAGTTATTCTGATGGGTCGTACGGGCGCGCTATAGCGCGCCGCTACAGGGCGTAACCCATCATCATTTGCTCGGACGCTGTATTAGTCTCACCGCTCAACATGGATCGGCTTCAGCTCTTCCCAGTTCGGCCCACTCTCAACCTCCACACCCAGCGGGACATCCAGCGTGTAGACGCCCTCCATCACGGTGCAGACCAGGCGGGCGGCGGCCTCGACCTCGTGGTCTGGCGCCTCCAAGATCAGCTCGTCGTGAACCTGGAGCAGCAGGCGGGTGGCGAGCTGCTGCGCCTGGAGCGCCTGCTGCACGTTGATCATAGCGATCTTCATCAGGTCGGCGGCGGTGCCCTGGATGGGCGCGTTGATCGCCTCACGCATGGCCGCCTGCGCCTGAGGGCCCTTGTCGCCGGCGGCGAGGCCCGCAAAGTGGCGGCGGCGCCCGAACAGCGTGCTCACGTAGCCTGTCTCGCGCACGGTGCGCTGCACCTCGTCGATGTAGGCTTTGAGGCCGGGGAAGCTGGCGAAGACGCCGTTGATCAGCTCCTGCGCGGTGGCGCGATCCAGCTGGAGGCGCTGCGCGAGCCCGAACGAGCTAATGCCGTAGATGATGCCAAATACGGTCATTTTTGCGATCCGGCGCTGGTTCTTATCCACCTGATCCTGGGGCACGCCGAACAGCCGCGACGCGGTGGTGGCGTGGATGTCGCGCCCCTCGTTGAACGTCGCTACCAGCGCAGGATCTTTGGTGACGTGGGCGAGCACGCGCAGCTCGATCTGCGAGTAGTCGGCGGCGATAAACTTGTGGCCTGGGGCGGCCACGAAGCCTCGCCTGATCTCGCGACCTTCCTGCGTTCGCACTGGAATGTTTTGTAAATTCGGATCTACAGAGCTCAGCCTTCCCGTAGCTGCGCCGATCTGGTTGTAGGAGGTATGCACGCGGCCGGTGTGGGCGTTGATCAGCGTGGGCAGGGCGTCGATGTAGGTGCTTTTGAGCTTAGAGAGCTGGCGGTAGCTCAGGATCTCGGCGGCGATCGGGGCGAGCTGCGCCATCTGCTCCAGCACCTCGGCGGTGATCGAGAAGCCGCCTGCCTTCAGCTTGCTCAGGTTGAGCGCCTTCGGGTCGAGCCCGAACTTGCCGCTCTCGAACAGCACCTGGTTCAGCTGGGCGCCGGAGTTGATATTGAACGGGCCGCCGGCCATGTCGTGAATATTCGCCTCGATCGTGCGGATGCGGCTCTCCAGGCGCTCACCAAGGCTCTGGATGTAGGCCTTGTCGAGGCCGATCCCGGCGCGCTCCATCGCCACCAGCACAGGCACAAGCGGCAGCTCCAGGCGCGTGAAGATCCCGTTGATGCGCTCGAACTGGGCCAGCTGCTCCTCCAGCAGCAGCTTGAGGCGCAGCGTCATGTCGGCGTCGGCGGCGGCGTAGGGCACAGCGCGCTCCACGGGCACCTGGTCGAAGCTGATCTGCTTGCTACCCCGGCCGATCAGATCCTCGATCGGCGCGAGCGGCTCAAGCAGCTTGAGCTCGTAGAAGGCCAGCTCCTTCAGGCCCACGCGCTGCTTGCCGAGCAGCCCGGCGGCGATCATGGTGTCGAAGGCTAGGCCGCGCAGCTCGACGCCCACCGTGGTGAGCATCTCGATGTCGAACTTGGCGTTGTGAGCATACTTGGGGCGGGCGGCGTCCTCGAAGAAGGGGCGCAGCGCGGCGATCACGCGCTCACGCGGCAGCTGCTCGCCGCTGCTGTGGCCGAAGGGGATGTACACGGCGGCGCCGGGGGTGGTGGCGATCGAGATGCCCACCAGCTCGCTCTCGAAGGGCCGCAGGCCGGTGCTCTCGGTGTCGAAGGCGAAGCCGGGGGCCACGTTGAGCTGGTTGATCAGCTCGGAGAGCTGCTCCTCACTGGTGATGGCCCGGTAGTCGCCGTGGCTGGGCGGGGCGGCGGGGGCGACGGGCGCCGCAGGCGTAGGCACGTCGAAGAGCGTGAGCTGCATCGTGCCCCCGCCCATGTCCACCGAGGCGGACTGAAGCGTGGCGGGCAGCGCCTCGGCGAACATATCCTGCTGGGGCGTGGCGCCAGGCGCCGCGAGCTGGGGCGTGGGCTCGTCGGGGCCCGCTGATACGGCGAGCTCGCCGCTCACCGGCGGGAGCTTCTTGAGCAGATTCGAGCTAGCGCCGATCTCAAGCTCCTGGAAGAGCCGGATCACAGCGGCGCGGTCGTAGTCGCCAAGGGCGGCGGCGGCGAGATCGAGCTCAAGCGGCACATCGCAGACAATCGTGGCGAGGCGCTTGCTGAACTCGGCCATAGCGCGCTGGCCCTCCAGCGGCTTCTTGTAGCGGTTCGGCAGCTCGTCGAAGCGGTCGTAGATCGCCTCCACCGTGCCAAACTGGTTGAGCAGATTGATCGCGCCCTTCTCGCCGATGCCCTTCACGCCAGGGATATTGTCGGAGCTGTCGCCCTTGAGGCCGCGCAGATCGGCGAGCTGGGTGGGGGCCAGGCCCTCGTAGCGCTCGCGGACGGCGGGCTCGTCGTACATGGTGGTGTTGCGGCCCTTGGCGTAAGGGTTGGCGAGCAGCACACGCACATGGTCGTTCACCAGCTGGAGCGTATCGGTGTCGCCCGTGAGGATGATCGTCTCGACGCCTTGCGCAGATGCCTGCTCGGAGAGCGTGCCGATCACATCGTCGGCCTCGAAGCCCTCGGCGGTGTAGATCGGGATGTTGAGCGTCTCGACGAGCTGCTTGATGCGCGTGAGCTGGGGGTGAAACTCCTCGGGCGTCTCGGAGCGGCCGGCCTTGTACTCGGCGTACAGGTCGTCGCGGAAGGTGCGGCCAATGTCGAAGGCGACAATCACATAGTCGGGCTGCTGCTCCTGGATCATGGTGAGCAGAATCTGGGCGAAGCCGAAGACGGCATAGGTAGGCTCGCCGCTGGAGGCGCGCAGGCCGGCCTCACGCATAGCGTGGAAGGCGCGGAAGGCCAGGGCGTGCCCATCGATCAGGGCCAGGCGCTTGCGTTGCGACATGTGGCGGCTCCCGTGCGCAAGGACGTGCTAGGGAGCATTATACCATTCTGTATCCGGGCGCTGCGGCCTCGCACCCCGGCGCAAAGGGCTACGTCATGGTTGGAGCTGTTGCCAGCATCCGGCGATTGAAACCGCAGCGGAAGGGCCTGCGGCCGCACATCGGCCTGCGCCGACGCGTCCAGACCCGCCCGCGCAGGCGGGCGTCCGGCGCACCGCGCCCCCACGGCGCGCGTTCACGCGCCCGCCTGCCGACTATGACGTAGCCCCCACCCCGGCGCAAAGGGCTGATGCAACATCGCTCGACGCCGATAGACCGGTGGCGGAAGCGCCCCGGCGTGGGGTGCGGGGCGCCAGCGCCCGCAAAGGCACGGCGTAGAAGCCTTTGACACCCCGCCGTCAGGCGGTACAATGGAGCGGCAACCAGCCCCCCCTACCGCGTACAGCCAATGCTCACACGGCCCGACCGCTCAATCGAGGCGCTCGCTCTACTCGCTGAGGCGACGCGCATCCTGCACGTCGAGCAGCCGCTCCAGCAGCGTCTGCATCGCCTGTTCGAGCTGCTGCGCTCCGCCGTGCGCTTCCGCGACGCGCGCCTCACCTGCTGGCTCCAGTCTGCGCAGCCCGGCACGCTGCGCCAGCAGTTCTACTCGGCCGATGGCTGGCCGTACCCGTGGGACGAGGCGCTCACGCGCAGGGTGGCGATCGGCGGCGCTGTGGAGGCGCGCAGCATCGTGGTGAGCAACGACGCGGCCGTGGCCGGCCAGCTGCCCGTAGCCAAGGCCGCGTACCTCGGGGCGCCGATCTTCTGGGGCGGGCGGCTCTGGGGCGTTCTGGAGCTGCGCGGCGAGGCTGGCGCCAGCCTCGCCGACGAGGCCCAGGAGCTGATCAGCGCCCTGCTGCCCCAGCTCGCCATCGCCGTCGCCCAGGAGGGCCGCCGCCTCCCGCCGCCCCTCGCCGGCGCCTCCGATGGCGAGACGCCGACTGGCCTCACCCTCACCCCTCAGCGCCAGCGCCAGCTCGCCGAGATCGACGAGCGCCTGGAGGAGATGCTCAACCTTCACGCGCTGCTCAGCCTGCTTCTGCGCCGCGCCCTGGAGAGCACCGGCGCTGAGTCGGGCGCCGTAGCGCTGGTCGACCACACGCGGGGCGAGCTGGTGCTTCAGCTCTACGAGGGCTACCCCGAGGATGGCGGCGGCCTGATGGGCGCCCGCCAGCGCCTGAGCTGGGAGACCGGCCTGGCAGGGCGCGCCGCCCGCCTTGGCCGCGCCTTGCTCGTGCGCGATGTGACGCTCCAGCCCACGCTGTACCCCGCTGGCGTCGGCGCCCGCGCCGAGCTCGCCGCCCCGATCATGGTGGGTGGCCGCGCCGCCGCCGTGATCATCCTCGATAGCCCGCGCTCCAACGCCTTTGGCGAGGAGGCGCTGGCCTTTGTGCGCGCCCTCTGCGACCGCGCCGCCCACCCGCTCAGCCGCGCCGTCCACTACCAGGACGCCCTGGAGAGCGCCAACTATCTCGGCCAGGTCTTCAGCAGCCTGCCCACCGGCCTCGCCCTGCTCGATGCCAACGGCAAGGTGCTGCGCGCCAATCCCGCCTGGGCCCGGCTCTGGGGCCTCAACGGCGGCGGCCGCACGCCCTTCCACGTCTCGCTCGATCTGGTGGAGATCCTGCTACCGCGCCTCCAGGAGCCGCTCAAGCTCACCGAGTTTTGCACCGGCGGCCAGCGCGCCCCCGCCGAGACGCAGCGCACCCTGGTGCGCCTCGCCAACCCGCCCCAGGAGCTTCAGGTGCTCTCCGTGCCCACGCACGACAGCCAGCGCCAGATTACCGGGCGCCTCTGGGCCGTTACCGATGTGACTCGTGAGGGCGAGTCCGAGCGCCTCAAGACTGAGTTCGTCTCGATTGTTTCTCACGAGCTGCGCACCCCGCTCACTTCGATCCTCGGCTACACCGAGCTGCTGCTGAACCGCGAGTTCTCGCCCGACGAGCGCGCTCAGTTTATCAACACGGTCTATGTCGAGGCGGGTCGCCTCTCACAGCTGGTCGAGGATCTGCTCAACTTCTCGCGGCTGGAGGCCGGCAAGGTCACGCTGAACTCCTGGGTTACGTCGCTCTACACGATTGTGTACGAGCTCACTACCCAGCTCAACACGCAGCTTCAGCGCCATCGCATGCTGCTCAAGCTGCCCGAGCGGCTGCCGCCCGTCTACATCGACCGCGACAAGGTGAAGCAGGTGATCTTCAACCTGCTCACCAACGCGATCAAGTATAGCCCGGCTGGCGGCGAGATCTCGCTGGAGATCCACGAGGCCAGCGAGGCCGAGCTGCCGCCTGATCACCCGCGCGGCCGCTGGGTCTTTGTGGGCGTCTACGACCAGGGGATCGGCATCGCCCCCGAGGATCTGGCCCGCATCTGGGAGCGTTTCTACCGCGTTGATAACACGAATACCCGGCGTATCGGCGGCACTGGCCTGGGCCTGAGCATTACGAAGGCG
>JAYUYB010000579.1:0-3425 GCA_043752655.1 Chloroflexota bacterium | reverse complement strand
GCGGCAGCGCGGCGATCTGTGCCAGCAGGCGCGTGCCGTGGTTCAGGCTATCGGCCCAGCCAGCCCGCAGATCGGGCACCAACAGCGTCTGCTCGATCTCCAGCACCTGGCCGCTCAGCGCCTTCGCCGCCTCGGCCACGCCCTCGCCGCCCTTCAGAGCCTTCGCCCGCTTCGCCCAGTCATCCAGCTGGCTCCGCAGGTCGCGCATGCGGTTCACGGCCTTTGCGGCTCCGTCGTACGTGCGATGGATGCGCAACAGCAGCTCGCTCTGGGCCTGGAGATCCGCGTCGCTGGCGCCAACCCGTCCATCCTTCACCACTGTAAGGCTCTGGGTGAGCGTCTGCTCACCGAGCTTCAGGGCCACCTGATATTGGCCAGGCGCCACGATCGGCCCCTCGAACACCGCCTCGGCCGCAGGGTCTTTGCCCTCGATCTTCGTCGCCGGTGCGTGCTTCAGATCCCAGACAAAGCGGTTCCAGCCCTGCTTTGCGGGAACCTTTGGGCTCTTGTCAGCATCGGGCTTCTGCTCGCCTTCGCCCTCACCCTCGCCCTCGCCCACCGGCGCCGGGCCTACCGGCTCCGCCTTTTTGCTGGAGAGGCTGCGCACCTCCACGCCCTGGGCATCGCTGAAGCTGAGCGTGATCGGCGCGCTGGGCGCCTCCGCAAGATAGTAGGTGATGATCGCGCCCTTGGGCGGGTTGTCGCCGATGTCGAGGTTCTTGCGCTTCAGCACGCCGTCGGCCCCTTTGCGCATGGCGAAGGCGCCGCCCACGCTGCCCACGTAGTTCGTGCCAGATTCAGCGCTCGACCAGTCCACTCCGAGCATGGGGCGCATGGCTGGCCGCGACGGGAAGAGCTGGGTTGCGCCAAGCTCGGCGGGCAGTTCGCGCAGGGGCGTGAGGTCGTCGAGAATCCAGATCGAGCGCCCATGGGTGCCGACTATCAGGTCGGCGTCCTTCACCAGCAGATCGTGGACGGGCGAAACGGGCAGGTTGAGCTGGAAGCGCTGCCAGTTCGCGCCGTCGTCGAACGAGAGGTAGAGGCCAGTCTCGGTTCCGGCGTAGAGCAAGCCCTTGCGCACCGGGTCGCAGCGGATCACACGCGTAAAATCGTGCGCGGGGATGCCGGCGTCGATGCGCGTCCAGCTGGCGCCGTAGTCCGTGGTCTTAAACAGGTACGGCTTGTAGTCGTCCAGCTTGTAGCGCGTGGCGGCCACGTAGGCGGTAGCCTTGTCGAAGGGCGAGAGCTCGATGCAGCTCACCATCGTGAAGTCGGGGAAATCGGGCGGGGTGATCGGCGCCCAGTTTGCGCCGCCATCCTTGGAGAGGTGCATCAGGCCGTCGTCGGAGCCAGCCCAGAGCACGCCCGGCTCGTGGGGCGACTCTGCGAAGGCAAAGACGGTGGCGTACGTCTCGGCGCCGATGGCGTCGAGGTTCACGGGGCCGCCGGTGGGCTTGAGCGTCTCGGGGTCGGCGCGGGTCAGGTCGGGGCTGATCGGCTCCCAGCTCTGGCCCTCGTTGGTGCTTTTGAACACCAGGTTGCCGCCCACATAGAGCGTGTTCGGGTCGTGGGGCGAAAGCACGATCGGGTAGGTCCAGTTGAAGCGATACTTCAGGGCGCCGGCGCCGTAGCCGGTGAGGTTCTCGGGCCAGGTCGTGATCAGCCGTAGCTGGCCGGTGGCGTGGTCGTAGCGCTGCAGGCAGTTGCCGCCGCCAGGCGAGGAGCCGATCGCACCCACGTAGACGACGTTGTGGTTATCGGGGCGCACAGCGATGTAGCCGCTCTCGCCGGTGCCGGCGATGTAGCAGTCGCGCCAGCCGATGCCCTGGAACATCACGCGTGAGGGCACCGCAATGCTGGTGTTGTCCTGCTGGGTGCCGTAGACATGGTAGTTGGGGCGGTTGTCGGTGGCGATGTGGTAAAACTGCGCTGTGGGCTGGTTGTAGATCGTCGAGAAGATTGCGCCGGCGTTGAGCGAGACACATGCGCCGCCGTCGTTGCCCTGGATCAGGCGCTGGTTGTCCTTGGGGTCGATCCAGATGTCGTGGTTGTCGCCGTGGGGCGTGGCGATGGTGTGGAAGGTGCGGCCGCCGTCGTGCGAGCGGTGCAGATCCAGGTTGTTGATATAGACCGTCTCGGGATCTACCGGGTCGGCGGTGACGTGGGTGTAGTACCAGGCGCGGCTCACCAGGTTCTGGTTATCGCTCACGCGCTCCCAGGTGGCGCCGTAGTCGTCGGAGCGGTAGAGTCCGCCCTCCTTGCGATGCTCGATCAGGGCCCAGACGCGGCCGGGCTGCGCGGGCGAGGCGCTCACGCCGATCTTGCCGAGCGTGCCCTTGGGCAGGCCGGGGCGGCTGGAGAGATCCTGCCAGCTCTCGCCGCCGTCCTGCGACATCCAGAGGCCCGTCTCGGGGCCGCCGCTGGAGATCTGCCAGAAGCTGCGGGTGGCCTCCCAGACGGCGGCGTAGAGGATACGCGGGTTGCTGGGGTCCATGCTCAGATCGACCACGCCGGCCCGCTCGCTCTTGAAGAAAACCTTGCGCCAGCTTGCGCCGCCGTCGGTGGATTTAAAGACGCCGCGCTCTGCGTTGGGGCCGAAGGCGTGGCCGAGGGCGGCGACGTAGACCTCATCGGGGTTCGTTGGGTGAATGCGGATCTTACCGATGTGGCGCGTGTCGCTGAGGCCGACGTGCTGCCAGGTGCGGCCGGCGTCGCTGGACTTGTAGACGCCATCGCCGTGGCTCACGTCGATGCGGATCGTGGTCTCGCCGGTGCCAGCGTAGATCACGTTGGGGTCGGACTCAGCGACGGCGAGGGCGCCCACCGAGGAGGTGTTGAAGAAGCCGTCGGAGATGCACTCCCAGTAGGTGCCGGCGTCGGTTGTCTTCCAGACGCCGCCAGCCACGGCGCCAAAGTAGAATGTATTGCGGTCGTGGGGGTGGCCGGCGACGGCGACCACGCGACCGCCGCGGAAGGGGCCGATGCAGCGCCACTCCAGCAGGCCGGTGAAGTCGGTGGGCTCGGGCATGGAATATGCTCCAGTGCTAAGGCAAGGGGACAGGGGACAGGGGACAGGGGGCAGGGTAGAGCGATAGGGTGCGGCGGGGCGCATTATCGCGTTGAATTATGGACTTGTCAACTACTTCAAACACCCCAACATCGGCTACTATAGAGGCCTATTATCGCCGCAAGTCTAGAAGCGATCCCCTCATGGATTTTGGCGCCATTCTTCGCGAGCTGCTCGACCTGCTGATCCGCTGGACCCACGTGATCGCCGGGATTATGTGGATTGGCAACTCGCTGCTCTTCAACTGGCTGGACCGTGTG
Organism: Chloroflexota bacterium; assembly: GCA_043752655.1. Classification (GTDB taxonomy): domain Bacteria; phylum Chloroflexota; class Chloroflexia; order Chloroflexales; family Chloroflexaceae; genus OHK40. Next base: position 98 of record JAYUYB010000579.1, on the reverse strand, counting down.
CTCACCAAGGACGACACGCGCCACCCGGAGAGCTTCGGCAAGACCTGGCTGCTGCACAGCGGCGCCTTCTACGAGGTGGAGAAGACGCTGCTGCCGCC
>JAYUYB010000578.1:0-3425 GCA_043752655.1 Chloroflexota bacterium | reverse complement strand
TCCACGGGCTGGAGCAGCACGGGCTGGGGCTGGCGGGCGCGGCGGGCCTGGCGGCGCAGCCGATCCTCGATTATGGCGAGCAGCTCGTCGGTGTTGACCGACGCGGCGAGAGCGGCGTCGCTGAGACGCATGCCTGAGCTGCTATCAATGCGGGCCTCGCGCAGCAGGGCGCGGGCCCCAGGAAGCTTGTGAATAACCGTCTCGGGGCTGAGCTGGGCGTAGCTACCGTTTTGCATGGTCTGCTCCTGAACAAATGAGATACGTCGTTGGCTCGCCCTGTGCGGCTGCGCTGCCGCCCCCAGGGTGCGCAACACAAGCGCCGCGCTGGCATGAGTATACCAGGCGGCTTGTACAAAAGCAACAAGGTGAACACGATTTTATTTGTACACTTTGCACAAATTAGGCCTGTAGTTGCCCACGGTGGCGGGCAGGCGTAGAATGATGGCAGGAAACAAGCTATGCCAGCTACGAGGAGGTTCCCATGCAGTTCCAGCCGAGCGACGACCAGCAGATGCTGCGCGCCATGGTGCGGCAGTTCGTGGAGCAGGAGGCGCGGCCCACGGTTGCCGAGCGCGACGAGCAGGCGATCTGGCCCGGCGAGCTTGTGCGCAAGATGGGCGAGCTGGGGCTGATGGGCGTGGCTGTGAGTGAGGAGTATGGCGGCGCGGCGCTCGATTACATGTCGTACGCGATTGTGATCGAGGAGCTGAGCCGGGTGGACGCCTCGCTCGGTGTGATCGCGTCGGTGAACAACTCGCTCGTCTGCTACGGGATCGAGAAGTTCGGCAGCGACGCCCAGCGCCAGGAGCTGCTGATCCCGTTAGCCTCGGGCCGCGCCCTGGGCGCCTTCTCGCTCTCCGAGCCCGGCGCCGGCTCGGACGCCGCCGCGCAGAAGACCACGGCGGTGCGCGATGGTGACGACTATGTGATCAACGGGGTGAAGAACTGGGTGACGAATGGCGACCACGCCGACACGATCATCCTGATGACGATGACCGACCCGAGCAAGGGCGCCAAGGGCATCACGGCGTTCCTGGCCGACACGTGCGCCCCTGGCTGTAGCATCGTGAAGGTAGAGAATAAGCTCGGCATCCGCAGCGCCCACAGCTGCCAGATGGCCTACGACAGCTTTCGGGTGCCCGCCTGGCGGCGCCTTGGCGAAGAGGGCCAGGGCTTCAAGATCGCCATGACGATCCTGAACGCGGGCCGGATCGGGATCGCCGCCCAGGCGCTCGGCATCGCCCAGGGTGCTTACGAGGCGGCGCTGGCCTACACCAAAGTGCGCGAGCAGTTCGGCAAGCCGATCCACGAGTTCCAGGCGGTGGGCTTCACGCTGGCCGACATGGCCACGCGCATCAAGGCGGCGCGCCTGCTCACCTACGAGGCGGCCTGGCGCAAGGATCAGGGGCTGGACTACGTGAAGGACGCCTCGATGGCGAAGCTGTTCGCCTCGGAGACAGCGATGTGGGTGGCGACGAAGGCGATCCAGCTGCACGGCTCGAACGGCTACTCGAAGGAGTACCCGGTGGAGCGGAATTTCCGCGACGCGAAGATCACGGAGATCTATGAGGGGACGAGCGAGATTCAGCGGCTGGTGATCAGCCGTGAGCTGACGAAGGAGTGAAGCCCGCTGCATTTCTTATCCACAGATGACACAGATGAGGGCGCTATTACCGCCCCACCCAGAAAATGGGCCGTAAATCGGTGCCATCTGTGGATAATCTTCGGGCGCTGCCGGGCTGGCGCACTTGTATAACGTATGAGGAGCGACACCTATGTTGACCGCAGACGGATCGCCCAGCGCAGGCCGGCGCAGCTGGCATAGTGGGCACGGTAGCTTGTCGGCGCTAAGCCTGGGCAGCTTTGCGAGCTTTCTGAGCGTGCGCAGCCTGCTGAGCGCGGGCTCGATCCTGAGCGTCGCCAGCGTCGGCTCGCTCTTGAGCATCGGTAGCAGCGGCTCGATCTTAAGCATCGGCAGCAGCGGCTCGATCTTGAGCATCGGCAGCGACCGCTCGAACCTGAGCATTGGCAGTAGCTCGGCGAACCTGAGCGTCGGCGGCACGCGCGTGAACCTCGCCGGACTGGGCGAGCTGCGCAGGCGGATTGGGCTATGAGTCCCGTCTGGGAGCTGCTCGATCACACCGCCCCCGGCTGGCCCGGCGCCGTGGACGCGCTCTACGCCCGCCTCGACCCGGAGAGCCTGCTGCTCGTACCCGCCTATTTTGTGAAGACCGCGCTGGTGAAGCTTGGCGGGCGGCTGCTGGCGCTGCGCGAGGGCGACGAGCTGCGCGCTGTTGCGCTGCTGTTCCCGCGCGCCGTCGAGGCAGGCCGCCCGCTCTACACGCTGCGCCTGCAGCAGCTTGGCCCGCTGCCCTACGATGCGGCGCTGCTGGCCGAGCTGGCGCCGCTGATCGCCCCAGGGCGCGCCCTGCTGTACCGACCAGAGGATGGGCGCAGCTTTGCGCCGACCCACGCCGACGCGGCGGGCTGCGAGCTTGGCGCGCCCTCTGCCGCAGAGCTGCTGGCGGTGCGGCGCCTGCGCGGCGCGATCTGGGGCCTCGCCGACGAGGAGGGCTACCCCGACGACCTGCACAGCGCTGAGTTCGGCCCTGGCACCTCGCTTGTGGCCCGCCAGGGCGGCGAGCTGGTCGGCTTTCTGCTCGGCTTCCACCGCTTTGGGCTGCCCGCGCTGGCCGCGCTGGGGCTGCCGTACCAGCTGGAGCTTGCGATCGAGTCGCAGGTGATGGGCGTGGCGCCCGCGCTGCGCCGCTTTGGGCTCGCCGCCGCGCTGAAGCGCGAGCAGGCCCGCCAGGCTTTGGCGCGTGGCCTCGACCTGGTACACTGGACGGCTGATCCGCTACAGTACCCGAACGCGGTGCTGAACTTCGGCAAGCTGCGGGCCGTGGCGGGCGAGTTCACCCCGGCCTACTACCCCTTTGTGAACGCGCTGAATCGCACGCACGCCTCGCGCCTCGGCATCAGCTGGCTGCCGCGCTCGGCCCGTGGCCGCGCCGGTATGGCCGACCCGCCGCGCAACGCGCCCCGTGGCCTTGCCCGCTTCCCTGGCTGCGCGCTGCTCAACGCTGGCCTCGCCCCGCTGGCCGCGCCCGCCGACGCGCCCTACCTCGCCCTGGAGATCCCCGCAGACTGGACGGCGCTCCAGCGCGATGATGCGGGGCTAGCCGCAGCCTGGCGCACCACAAGCGACGCGCTGCTCGCCGCCCAGCTTGGCTACGCCGCTGGCCGCTATGTGGTGGTCGACGCCGCCGCTGAGGGCGAGCGCCGCTACCTGGTGGCGCAGCGCTACGCGCCCGAGCTGCTGGCGCTGTAGCGGCGCGCACCGGGCGTTTTATCCGCAGATGACGCAGATGTCCGGTCTATTGCTGCTCCACAGGCGGAGCGGGGCGCGCATCGGGCCGTCTGGA